>DASQCU010000424.1:0-6496 GCA_035634575.1 Beijerinckia sp. | reverse complement strand
CTGCCAGCGCGCCGCGCAGGCGCTCCCACACGGCCTCCTGATCGCGGGTCAGCGCATTCACGACCGTTTCGATCGCGGCAAGCTGCTCTGTGATGGTGAACCCGTCCTGCGACAGGATGGCGAGACCGGCCCGCTCCTGCTCGATCAATCCTGACACACGGACCATCAGGAACTCGTCGAGATTATTGGCGGATATGGAGAGGAATCGCAGGCGCTCCAGGAGCGGATGAGACGGATTGGCGGCTTCATCGAGCACGCGGCGATTGAAATGCAGCCAGGAGATTTCGCGATTGATGAAACGGCTCGCATCAAGGCGCCACGCTTCCGGCTCAGAATTCACCTCGGCCGGGATTTCCGAAATTGGGTCCGCCTTCTTCATGGGCTTGCTCGCTCATTAATACAAACGGTCATAAAGAATGACCGTTTGTGCCACTCTCGAATTTTCGCAACCCCTTTGAAACATACGAAAATTCGAGAAAAGAACCAAGGGTCGCTCTTAGCGACCCTTGGTAATAGAGTCTGGTTTGGATCTTCATGCGTCGAAGCAAATGCCCGTCATCGTCGTGTATCAAGCGATGAAGACGAGCATGATCAGCACATAAGTCGAGAGCGTAGCGACACAAGGAAGCTGCCTCTACCGTCTAGCTTCCGATGTTGAAAAGCCTAGACCGGTTTCATGACAGTTCCGTGAATAGGAGCGGTCTTCAGAGGCCACCGCCGACCGGCTTCAAACTGGCTGTGACCAGAACCTTCCCAAGCTCGCGCACAAGCCTTAAGCCCTGGTGCCGATAGAGCGGAATCTCCAGCGTGGCCGGAAGATCGATCATTGCCTCCCGCGCAACGCGAAGGTTGCAGCCCGATATGCGGGCGATTGTATTCGCACCTTCAAAAGACGCCTCGGAATAGGGGACCTTCTCAACATGAAGGAGCCAGCCCGGAGCAACGCGCTCTCCGGCCTCGATCCGCTGTAAGCCTTCGAGCGTCGCAAGCACAACAAGCTGATCATCAGCTTGCAGGTGAACATCATCGGAGGGAAGCAGGCGTGTCTCGTTTCCACGGCGATGAAAAACGGGGACGACGCAATAACCATAGGCGATTTCAGCAAGGAGGCGGTCGATCAAGGTATCTCCCGGCGTGATCGAATATTCGGTAATGAGCACAGAATGTCCATCAAGGTGGAAAGCGCTCAGGATGTTTTCGCCGAAGGAAGCGCCCGCGATTGCTTCTGCCGCGATGGCATCGTCGCCCATGACCTTCGCGGCGGGAATCAGCCGCGCGACATTCTTCGCAAACTGCTGGTCGGCGGTTCGAAGGACGAGCGTGCAGTGCGGATTGTAGCTTCGGGTCATAAGCCCTATTTCAAGATTGACGACCTCGTCATCCGTGAGAACAACGACGCTCTTCGCCGTCGCCACATTGGCGCGTTCCAGAGTCTCGCGTATAGGTCCAACGAGGATCGGCACATCTGAAGCGACATTGGTCCCAACCGGCTGCTCCGCCAATCCGACGAGCGGGCGCTGCAAGTCCTGGAGGATGGCAACGACCCCGCGGCCCATGGTGCCCATGCCAACGACGATTGTATGTCCCGCCTGTGGCGCATGGGGCCGCCTGCGTGCAATCTGCAGACGCGTGCTTAGAACGCGCTCGGTCAGCATCGCATAGATAATGCCGAGGAAGACTGCGCTCGAGATTGTAAGGATGACTGAGAAAAGATAGAGGCCCGAAGAAATCGGGAAGGGCAAATGAAGAGCGCCAAAGACATTATCAAAACCGCCAAGCGCCAGCACGACTGAAATATTCAAGGCGTCGAAGAAGCTGATATCCGGGTTTTCCCATCCGAACAGAAGGATGCCCGCGACGACGAGACCCAGCATGATCAATAACGATCCGAAGGCGACGCGACGCACCTGGGTTCCGCCGTGCCAGAACTGCTTCAGCCTGTCTTTGAGCCAGGCAACCCGCTGCGAAATCGCGGGCTGGCTTCTCTCCTCGGCGCGGTCAGGCCTTGGTCCCGCGAGACTCGTCAGCCGGTCGCTACTTTCGACGAAAGTCACGCTATCGCCCGCCTGAACAATATCCTCCGGGTTCCATGAATAGAACGAGCCAGGGGCGGCGTTTGCCTGCGAAACATGGCTGAGGACGCGATGTGACAACGTATTCAAATCACAAAGTCTTCGGCCTTCGCACCAGTCTTGCGCGGCTTCAACCTCCAGCCTGACAACCGCCATCTTCGCGTCGCCGACCTTGAACAGAGCCTGTGTCCTATCCCCGAGCGAGGCCAATGCGAAGACATTGGCCGAGAATTGGGAGGGCTCGAGAGCGGCGAGATTGCCCAATTGCTGATGCAGAAGGCGGTTCAGGTTCTCTTGCGCCGATCTGATGATGAGGCGCACGTTCGGGTTCAACGATCGTGCGGCGAAAGCCGCGGCAATATTGGTTCGCTCGTTATTGGTCACGAGAAGCAGAGCGCGGCAATGCGCGATGCCGGCGCGCTGCAAGACCTCGACTTGGCAGCAGTCGCCAATGATGAATCCATCGAGGATATCAGGTAGAGCCGAACTCTCCCAGGAAGGAGAAGGTGCGCGATCGATCCCGATCACGTTCACCTCGAATTCCTTGAGAAGAAGAACACATTGCTGGCCAAGCCTTCCCAGCCCGCAGACGAGGAAAGTATCGGCTTGATCATTCGCTGTGATCGCCGCGTCCATAAAAATTCCTGATCAATGAGCGCCGCAAACTTGCGGAGTTGGCGGGATCATAACCTCACTTCAATCCGCTTCAATCTCCGAAGGCTTGCCGCCTTTTATCTTAGCGCTATCATCAATATACCGCCGTTCCGGAGGGATGCGGTGCCACTCCGGTAAAATCGCCATCGCGTCAGCGATTTACCTGAAGGGAACCCTGAACCTCAAGGATTCAGGGTATAGAAAGGCTGACCAGCCTGATCGAAGCATCGTCCGGACAGGGGCGGATCGAGAATCCGAGCTTGTGACACATTTCGAGCATCGCCTTATTGTCGCTAAGCACCTGGCCCTCGATCGTGCGCAGCCCATCGGCCTTGGCCCACTCGATGATCAGGTGCATCAACTCCCATCCGAGCCCCACGCCTTTGAGGTCCGAACGAACGAGAACCGCGTATTCGCCCTTGTCGTGATTGGCATCGGCGTGGAGACGCACCACTCCCATCATTTCGCCGGTCTTGGGATTGATTGCCACGAACGCAATCGCCCTCGCGTAATCGACCTGGACGAGACGGGCGAGAAAGAGGTGGCTGAAATGGTGAACCGGCGCGAAGAAACGGAGCCGCAGATCCTCTTCGCTGATCGCTCCAGCAAACTCCGCAAACATTCCTTCGTCTTCGGGCCGAACGGGTCTGACAAAAACCTCCTGTCCGTTCTGACAGGTGATGGTCCGCTCCCAGGCGCGCGGATAGGGACGGATGGCGAAACGCGGATGACCGGCAGCCCGGCCATGGTCGCGATCGAGCGGTGCGACCCGCGCCCTGGCATCGAGTGCAAGTACCCCCATTTGGTCAACAAGGAGGGGATTGATATCGAGTTCACGAATCATCGGCACATCGGCGGCGAGTTGCGAGAGCTTGACGAGAACCAGTCGAAGCGCCGTCTCGTCCGCTGCCGGAACATCGCGATAAGCCTTGAGGATGCGCGACACGCGCGTTCGTGCGATCAGAATTTCTGCGAGCTTCATGTCGAGCGGAGGCAGCGCCAGTGACTTGTCATTGATGAGCTCGACGGCTGTTCCGCCCCGGCCGAAGACGACAACCGGACCAAAATCTGGATCATCGGCAAGGCCTGCGATCAGTTCACGTGCCTTGGGGCGGCGGACCATGGTCTGGACGATCACACCATCGACCCGCAGCCCTTTCGCGCGGGCACGGGCAAGAATATCGAGTGTCGCCTT
Organism: Beijerinckia sp.; assembly: GCA_035634575.1. Lineage (GTDB taxonomy): Bacteria > Pseudomonadota > Alphaproteobacteria > Rhizobiales > Beijerinckiaceae > Beijerinckia. Next base: position 2,575 of record DASQCU010000424.1, on the reverse strand, counting down.
GCGCACCACATCTTCGCTGGTCAGGTCGAGGCAAACACCCCCAATATCAGACTTGTGAATGATGTCCGGGGAGCAGATTTTCACCGCGACCGTCCCGCCGGCGTCGAGAATAGGACGTGCGGCGGCAACAGCCTCATCCGGCATCGCCGCGAGCGTTACGGGAACCGTGGGAATCTCGTAGGCCTGCAACAGGGCAATAACTTCGATCGGATTGAGCCAGGAACGCCCGTCGCCGAGGACGCCCGCGACAATCCGTTGCGCTGCTGCAACGTCAGGCACGAAATCATGTGGCAGGTTGTCCGGCGTTTCCATCAGCAGGTCCTGCGCCTCGCGGTAACGCACAAGGTGCATGAAGCCCTGAACCGCTTCCGCCTCCGTCGTGAAGTGCGAAATTCCCGCCTGTTCAAAGGCGCGGACTGATGTTTGTGACTGGCCGAGCCAAACCGCAAAAACTGGCTTGCGGCGAATGGATGCCGCACGATTTTTCTCGACCGCTTGCACGACCGCCTCAACCGATGCGGCAGCATCCGCAAGGGCATTTGGAACGTTAAGGATCAACAAGGCATCATTCGCATCGTCGGCAAGCAGCACCTCGGTCGCATGGCCGTAGCGACCTGCGTCTGCGTTCTTGGTGATATTGACTGGATTGACGCGCGACCAGGTTGGAGGGAGGAAGCCGTCGAGCTTGCTGATTGTAGCTTCCCGGAGTTCAGCGAGCGTCCCGCCAAGATCAAACAAGCGGTCCGTGGCGAGCACGCCGATCCCAGCGTCATTTGTGAGGAGCGCGAGACGTTTGCCCGAGAAGGGGCGTTGCCGCCCAAGCGTCTCCGCAGCCGCGAAAAGTTCATCGAGATCGAGAACCCGGAGAAGGCCGGCGCGACGGAATGCGCTATCGTAAACGGCATCCGATGTCGCCAGCACGCCGGTATGGGTTTCCCCGTCGGCCACGTGATCATGACGCCCGGGTTTAATCACGACGACCGGCTTGATGCGGGCGGCAGCGCGAGCCGCGGACATGAACTTTCGGGCGTCTCTGATTGACTCGACATAAAGCAGCATCGCGCGGGTGTTGGGATCGACGGCGAAATGATCCAGGCAATCGCTGATATCGACGTCGAGTTCATCGCCGAGCGAAATCATTGCTGAAAAACCGACCTGCCGCCGCACCGCCCATTCCGCGATCCCCGCGGCAATGGCCCCCGATTGCGAGATGAGCGCGAGATCGCCAGCCAGCGGCGCACGGGCCGCGCATGATGCGTTAAGCTTCATCGAAGGCGCCACAAGCCCAAGGGAATTGGAACCTATGAGGCGCAGGCCGTAGCGGCGTGCCGCCAAGCGCGCAATCTCCGCGAGCGAGCCCGGTCCCTGCCCGAGGCCAGAGCTCATGACGATCGCGGCTGCCGAACCCTTTCGACCCACCGCCTCGACGATTCCCGGAACCTTGCCGGCCGGTGCGAGGATGACGGCAAGGTCCGGTGTCTCCGCCAAGTCCGAGATATCGTTCGCGCAGGCAAGACCGTCGATCTCTGTATATTTCGGGTTGACGAGGTCGAGCCGTCCCTTGAACCCCGCCTGTAGGACATTACCAAGCAGGGCACGGCCCAGAGACCCTTCGCGCAGGCTTGCGCCGATGATCGCAATCGAAGCCGGTGCGCAAAGCTTGTCGAGACGATAGGTACTCAAAGCCGGTCTCCGGATTGCGCGCGGACTTGCCCGCGATGTCCTAAGCATCATTTCCGAAAAAGTGGAGGACGGTTTTCGGATAAAAATGATACGAAAACAAAGGGATCTAGCACTTTTACCGTAGCCGGTAGAATCTCCTCGACTGAGTCCGCGATGGTCTCAGCCGTCTCGTGGCCCTGCGCCGATCATTCGACGAAGGCAGCACCCGGGCACGCGCCTCAATGCTGCTCGAACGCCTCTTTAGCAAGCTTGGCGTAAATTTCGCTGATCTTCGTCAAATACCCGACGAAATCCACGTAAGATCTCTGCGCATATTCGGAGCGGATCTGAACGGCGCTTTCCAAGGATTTGGCGCCGAGCAGGTTTTCGACGAGGGCTGAGCTGTTTACCACGGATTTCTTTGAATAATCGATTGCTTCGGCGGCAATGATCTGGAAGCCCGTAGCGAAGATTGTTGCCACGTTGGTCGCCGAATCGAGCGGCTTTTTGCGAAGTTTCTGAATATTCGCGAGCTCTTCCTCGGCCTTGAGCCGCGCCTCTTCCTCGGCCTTCAGCCGCGCCTCTTCTTCCGCCTTCAGCCGCGTTTCTTCCTCGGCCTTGAGGCGGGCCTCTTCCTCGGCCTTGAGCCGCGCTTCTTCCTCGGCCTTCAGCCGCGCCTCTTCCTCCGCTTTGAGGCGCGCTTCTTCTTCCGCCTTCAGCCGGGCCTCTTCCTCGGCCTTCAGCCGCGCCTCTTCTTCCGCCTTCAGCCGCGCTTCTTCTTCCGCCTTCAGCCGCGCTTCTTCCTCGGCCTTCAGCCGCGCTTCTTCCTCGGCCTTGAGCCGGGCTTCTTCCTCGGCCTTGAGCCGGGCCTCTTCCTCGGCCTTGAGCCGGGCTTCTTCCTCGGCCTTGAGCC
>DASQCU010000423.1:0-7251 GCA_035634575.1 Beijerinckia sp. | reverse complement strand
GCCCTTTCCGCTTGAGGGTTAGGCTTGAGGATCAGTCCTGGCGGATGATAAAATTTTTAGATGCGTACATCCGATACTGAGATTCTTGTTATTCCGGGTCTTGGCGGCTCCGGACCCGATCATTGGCAGAGCCGCTGGGATTCCAAGCTGCCGACCGCGCGCCGCGTCATTCAGGCCGATTGGGACAGGCCAAGGCTTGACGCCTGGCGGGGGCGCATCATCGAGGAAGTCGAGCGCGCCGAGCTTCCTGTGGTTTTCGTCGCCCATAGTCTCGGCGCGCTGGCCGTCGTTCACGCCGCCCCTTTTCTGCCTGAGAAGGTCAAGGGCGCCTTTCTCGTTGCGCCGCCATCTCTCGAATCGGTTGGGGCGATCGCGGAAATCGATCCGGCTTTCGTAGCACTTCCTGACACGCTTCTGCCTTTCGCGGCGCTCGTGATTGCGAGCCGCGACGATCCCTATTCGAGCTATGCGGATAGCGAGGCCTTTGCCCAGAAGTTTGGCGCGGAACTCGTCGATGCCGGCCTTTCCGGGCATATCAACAGCGAAAGCGGGCACGGGCCCTGGCCCGAAGGACTGATGCGTTTCGCCGGATTTTTGAAGGGGCTGTGAAGTTCGGCTCACGAAAAAGGCCGCCTCGCGGCGGCCTTCTGCAGCACGATTCGCCCCGGAAAACTCAGCGCGAATAGAACTCGATCACGAGATTCGGTTCCATGATGACCGGATAAGGCACTTCCGAGGGCAGCGGAACGCGGGTGATCTTCGCATTCATCTTGCTGTGATCGACCTCGTAATAGTCGGGCACGTCGCGTTCGGCGAGTTGCACGGCCTCAAGAACGACCACGAGCTGGCGTGACGCCTCCTTGACCTCGATGACATCGCCGACCTTCACCTGATAGGAAGGAATGTTGACGCGCCGCCCATTGACCCTGACATGGCCATGATTGACGAATTGCCGCGCCGCGAAAACGGTCGGAACGAATTTCGCGCGATAGACCACCGCGTCGAGACGGCGCTCCAGCAGGCCGATCAGATTATCGCCCGAATCGCCCTTCATCCGGATCGCCTCGGCATAATATTTCCGGAACTGCTTTTCCGAAATATTGCCATAATAGCCCTTGAGCTTCTGCTTGGCCTTGAGCTGCGTGCCGAAATCGGACAGCTTGCCCTTGCGCCGCTGGCCATGCTGGCCCGGCCCATATTCGCGCCGGTTGACGGGGCTCTTGGGGCGGCCCCAAATATTCTGCCCCATGCGGCGGTCGATTTTATATTTTGCTTCCGCGCGTTTCGTCATCGCGTGTCCTCGAAAGATTGCGCCAGCTGAAGGACACGGCAAAACGCCCATGCTCAAGGCATGGCACAAGACCGCATCCTCCCGCGAGCTAAGGGGGGAGGAACGCGCCCTCCTCTGCCCGGCCTCAAAAAGGCCCGGCCGACAGGCTCACCACTTCAAGGACAAGGATCCGATGAAGGATTGGCCGCGGGTGCGTCTTCGAAGGGCTCAAGCCCATCCGAAAAATTCGCGGCGCGCCTCAGGAGCGCACCGGGAAGCGAGCCTGATAGTCGAGAAAGCATGCCGGGTCAAGATTACGCCGGGCAAATTGCGCGTCATTTGCCCGTCAGCAGCAGGATCTTGCCGAGATGCGCGGAGGATTCCATCAATTTATGCGCCCGGCGCGCCTGTTCGAGCGGGAAGGTCGCATGGATGATGGGCCTGACCGCACCTTTATCGAGCAATGGCCAGACCTTGGCTTTCAAGGCGGCGGCGATCTCGGCCTTCTGGGCGATCGTGCGCGGACGTAGCGTCGAGCCTGTCAGGGTCAGACGACGCACCATGATCCGAGTTAAATCGAACGATTCGACGTAAGGGGATTGCAGAAAGGCGATCTGCACCAATCGGCCCTCCGTCGCGAGGACAGAGATATTTCTTGGGACATATGAGCCGCCGACAATATCGAGAATAAGGTCCACACCACGCTTGCGCGTAATCGCCTTGATCTCCTCGACGAAATCCTGGGTCTTGTAATTGATCGCATAATCGGCGCCCAAAGTCCGGCAAAAGGCGCATTTGTCGGAGGAACCGGCGGTGGTGATGACAATCGCACCGAAATGCTTGGCAAGCGGGATCGCGGTCGAGCCTATGCCGCTCGAACCGCCGTGCACGAGGAAAATCTCGTCGGCCTGCAGCTTGCCCCGTGTGACGACATTATCGAAGACCGTGAAATAAGTTTCGGGAATGCCCGCGGCATCGGCAAGGTTCAGGGCCTTCGGCAACGGAAGACAAAGCTGAGCATTGGCCACGGTATATTCAGCATAACCGCCGGATCCAAGAAGCGCGCAAACTTCATCGCCCAGTGACAAGTCGCTCACCCCTTCACCCAAGAGGGCGACGCGGCCCGAGACTTCGAGCCCGGGAATATCGCTTTCCCCCTTAGGCGGCGGATAATTCCCCGCGCGTTGCGCACAATCGGGACGATTCACGCCCGCGGCCACGACCTCGATCAGCACCTCCCCCGGGCCTGGCCTCGGCACTTTCGCTTCGCCGATTCTAATGACGTCGGGGCCCCCGATGCCGTCGAAATAAACCTGACGCATATAGGCTGGCAAGGTTGACGTCATGCCCGCAACTCCCCGGCAGATGTTCTTGAGAACGCTTGGCCAGTCAAGCCGGTTTCAAAAAGAAGAAGATGGTAAGGGCAACACCCACAGCGATGACAAAACCCTTCACAATCGAAGGCCGGAGCCGCCGCCCCGCATAGACGCCGGCATAGCCGCCCGCGATAGCCGCAACCGAGACCAGAATTGTCACTTGCCAATGAACGAGCCCGGCAATGATGAAAGTGACGACGGCGGCAACATTCATCAGCACGGCCAGAAGAATCTTCAGGCTGTTCATCAACCATATGTCGCGCAGCCCATAAAGCGTAAGGGCGGCAAGCATGAGGATGCCGATGCCGCCGCCAAAATAACCGCCATAGACGGCAACGATCGCCTGCGCGGTGAAAATTCCGGCGCGCCCGAGCTTAAATTTCAAAACATCCTGTCGCAGCAGATTGCCACCCGCGAAAATGAGAGTTGCCAAGAGAATCAGCCAAGGGACGATGCGGCTGAAAACATTTTGCGGGGTCAACAGAAGCAGGATCGCGCCGATCAAGCCGCCGATGAGGCTGATAACCGCCAGAACCGGGACATTGATGCGATGATCCTTGGAGGCCGCGCGCAAGCCGTCACGCGCGGCATAGGCCGTCGCGACCTGGCCCGGGAAAAGTGCGACCGTGCTCGAGGCATTGGCATGGATAGGCGGCAGGCCGGCGGCGATGAGTGCCGGGAAGGTCAGGAATGAGCCGCCCCCCGCGATCGCATTGATGAAGCCTGCCGCGAAAGCGGCGAGTGCCAGGAGAGCAAAAATCATTGCGCCTTTCCCCGAAGCCGGATGCTGTCTCGCACCGCCTCGCAACGTAACCAAAGAACGAGATGAGACCCCTCACGTTTTTCTAAAACGCTTCAGGTTTAAAGAGAAATGATGAAAGTGCTTTTGCGCTCAATTTGTCGCGATTGACAGGTCAGGAATTGTAACGCGGTTTTTCACCCGGCTTGATTGTGCCGCCGGTTTGACTTCAATCTAATCGGAAGGCGCGCTAAGGCTGAGGCGGCGGTTTCGCCGCTTGAGAATAGTTGCGAACCCGTCATTAATGCCAAGTGTCCCCGTCATTAATGCCAAGTGTCGCAAAGAGCGACCCTTGGTTCCTTTCTCGAATTTTCGCGTTTTCAAAGGTTGAGCCGAATTCGAGAGTGGCACCACAGGCCATCTTTTATGACCTGTGGTATAAGGAGAAACTTTAAAGAGACGGTCTTCGCGGTCATCTTGCGCACTCACCGGCAGACGAGACCTGCATCATTGCGAATCATGATTCGCTCGTAATCAATCATGGGACGGTAGTAGCCGAAGCTCGGCGATCTATGATCCTAATATTTTCGCTTTTGGCTCTCGCATATTCGCATCGATAGCGCAGCGATAAGCAATACCGCGGTCAAGAGCGAGCGCGTTCCGTCGCATTTGAGTCGGACCGAATGTTGGCTGGTCAACGTTGGTAGACAGGTTGCCCGGCATAACGCTTAGACTGTAGCGCGCGATCACCACAATCTAAAATTGCAGACGTCCGATTGCCTGTGCGTGAATGACGAGCTGCACTGAAGAGTAGTTCCTAAGCGATATCTTGATCGTTCGATCGGCATTAAAATTATTGTGATCACTCTCGGCAGGATAGGCCATTCCATCTACTCGCCCTGTGCGTTTCAAGCCCGGCAGGCGAAATCTCGCCTTTCTGTACCGTCCGGTACAAACGGCCGCAGTTGCAATATGGGCAAAGGAAATTATCTTCCGGGGCAGTGGCCACGGAGAAATGGCGACAAGTGGGAAGGAGACAGTTTGCACTTGAGCTATGGAGTTGACTATGAACAAGCTTTTCGGGATTGCGATGATCGTTGGTGGCTTATGTGTGGGCCTTGCTTCCGGCGCTAATGCGCAGGCCCTGTACTACGGGGGCGGCCAAATTCCGCCGAGGGCAGCAACAGGCCAAATGTACGAGCAACGTTCGGTTGCGACAATGCCGCAGGCACCGGCTACAGTTCATAAGACACATCGGATCCATAAGACCCGATAAGCGGGGCGGAATGGTCCGAACTCGATCAATTGCAGATCTAGCGCGCTCCTGAAATTCTCATCCAGGAACCGATCGCCGGTTGCAAAGCGCCATCGGAAGTGGAAATCGCGCAAGCGGGACCAACGCCAGACGGCGGAGGACCCGCTTTTGCGCTCGATTTCTCGCGATTAACGGGTCAGGAAATGCAACAGGGTTTTGCACCCGGCTTGATTGTGCCGCCGGTTTAACGCAGAACGCCTTGTCCTTTCCTTGTGGCCCATTCCAATGCCTCATTCGCAAGCAGATCTGGAAAACGCTCTCAAACTCTTCGGCGCGCTTCTGATTGCGGAATATGGCCGGCCCATCGAAGATTTCGCAAATGCAGCGGAATGGTCCGAACTCGATCAATTGCAGATCTCGCGCGCTCTCGAAATTCTCATCAAGGAACCGATCGCCGATTGCGAACCGGCAACGGAAGCAGAGATCGGCGCAAGCGACACAAACGCGAGACGGCGGTGGGACCTCTCCGACCGGAAGATCGCGGCACCGGATTGGGAAGGAAGTTGGCAATGGCAACTTCTGAGCGACATAGACAATAGCTCGAAGGCCGATAGCGGTCAGATGATGACGCCCTCCGATCCGAGGCTGTTCATTTTGCGCATCAGGTATGAGCGCGATTTCTTCGCCGTCCTCGCCGGGCATTTCCTGAAATATTTTTGCGACCGGCCGAATGCCGCGAATATGGAAGATCTGCCCTTCGTGCTTCAGCAAATCCCCGGCTTGGCAAATGCTGGTCCCGCCTTCATCGCCGCTGTGGTCTTCATGATTTCTAAACTCGGCCGCAAGGGCTTTTGCGACTGGTGCGAGGACCGCTGCTGATTGCACGCCCTTCTATTGCAAGATGGCTTATCTTTGAATCGCAATCTTGCTCTTTAGTATTTCTTTTGTCGCGTGTCCGGACGCAAAACCGGTTTCCACTTTTGCTGGACACGCTCTATTGCAAGAATCCATATCCGCGCGCCATGGCCGCGCCAAGGATCGGCAAAAAGATAAGTAGCCCCGCCTCGACATGGATGAAGCGCTTGATCTTGCGCACTTCCAACGGACCCGGCAGCCATTTCGGATCGCGTTTCAGCTCGCGCCGCCAAGCGATGAAACGCAAAGTCGGCGGGATCGAGATCAAGCCTATGGCCGCGAACAGACCGATCTTGGTCCAGAATATATAATTGGCGAAATAATAATCCGGGCCTTTCGCGCCAAAGAAAACCCGCGCGAACCCCGCCACGACAACCAGGCCCGCGACAGCCCCATAGATCAGATCGAGAATACCGATCCGTTTGATCGTGGGACCATCGATCCCGGGCCGTAGCAGGACGAGCTCGCAGGCCACAACCGCAACGAGAGTAAAGACCGCAAGGTGGTGCAGACTGGCGAGGATGAAGTCCGTAAACATCTTTGCCCCCACGGTTCCGGATGTTCTTATGTTTACAACATTAACATGCTATGGCCGTGCAGTGCAATGCACTTTCCCTGGCCGTGAAAAACCATCTAAAATTGACATCAGTTCTTCCATTGGCGGAGCCTTCCATGCCCTCTGCGTCTTCGGCAAAAGCGCTGCTTCCTAACGATCTCGAAGCCTATTTCATGCCCTTCACCGCCAATCGGGCCTTCAAAAAAAGCCCACGTATCCTGGCCTCGGCAAAGGACATGCATTATTTCGGGACCGATGGGCGCGCCATTCTCGATGGAACGGCGGGTCTTTGGTGCGCCAATGCCGGCCATAGCCGCGCGCCGATTGTCGCGGCAATCCAGGCGCAGGCGGCTGAACTTGATTTCGCGCCGCCCTTCCAGTTCGCGCATCCGAAGGTTTTCGCGCTCGCCAATCGGGTCGCGGCGCTGGCGCCCGGCGATCTCGATCATGTCTTCTTCACGAATTCAGGTTCGGAGGCGGTCGATACGGCGCTGAAGATCGCGCTCGCCTATCACAATATCCAGGGGCAAGGCGCGCGGCAGCGGCTGATCGGGCGCGAGCGCGGCTATCATGGTGTCGGTTTTGGCGGCACCAGCGTTGGCGGCATGGTCGCCAACCGCAAGATATTCGGCAATCTTCTCGCAGGCGTCGATCATCTGCCCGCAACCTACAACCGCACTGAGCAGGCTTTCACGAAGGGCGAACCCGCATGGGGCGCGCATCTTGCCGATGAGCTCGAAAGGATCGTCGGCCTGCACGATGCCTCAACCATTGCCGCCGTGATCGTCGAGCCAATGGCTGGCTCAACCGGCGTCCTGCCGCCGCCCAAGGGCTATCTGGAGCGGCTGCGCGCAATCTGCGACAAATATGGCATACTTCTGATTTTCGACGAGGTGATCACGGGCTATGGACGCCTGGGTTATGCCTTCGCCGCGCAACGCTATGGCGTTTTGCCGGACATGATCACTTTTGCCAAAGGAATTACGTCCGGCACGGTCCCGATGGGCGGCGTGCTGATTCGCAAGCCAATCTATGAGGCTTTCATGAAAGGGCCGGATCATGCCGTCGAGCTCTTCCATGGCTATACTTATTCCGGCCATCCGCTGGCCTGCGCCGCGGGCCTTGCCACGCTCGACATCT
>DASQCU010000422.1:0-3953 GCA_035634575.1 Beijerinckia sp. | reverse complement strand
TGAAAGGAAGGCAAAATCTCGCCAACGACGAGGGTGCCAAGCGCATATGGTGCGAGAACCCGCAACACGCCCGCTGGCTTGGCACTATGGTTCCTGGCGACGAGTTCGGCCTCATCGATCAACATGAGGCCCTGTGCCGCGCGATCATAGACTTCCCGCCCGGCATCGGTGACGAAGACGCGGCGGGTTGTGCGTCGCAGAAGTTCGATTCCTAAGCGGTGCTCGAGATCCTGGATTTTGCGGCTGACAGTCGCTGGCGGAACCCCAAGTTGGCGGGCCGCCGCCACGAAGCTTCCCCGTTCGACAACGCGAACGAATGTAATCAAATCATCGAGCTTCTGCATTTCTTGTCTTTGAAGATCCTCGCCGTTTCATCTGTGGCGCGTATCATGCGCTTATAGGACCTCGCCGCCTTCTCGCCTGGAGCAAGATGACTTATCGTTGAATCGTCATCTTGCTCTAAAAGTTTTGTTTTGTCGCGTGTCCGGACGCAAAACCGGTATCCACTTTTGCTGGGCACGCTCTAGTTTCGATCACCATGCGCCGTTCTGCCTTCGGTGGCAGTACATGGAAAGGATGGTCTGAAAATCCGCCAAAGGCTTGCGAATTTCGACGGCGCTTCGTCTGTGAGCACGGCAACGGTTGCTGTTCGTCCGGGCAAAAGCTTCACCTCCTGCGGCACATTGGTCAGCACGATACGCACCGGCACACGTTGCGCGAGCCGGACCCAGTTGAAGGTCGGATTGACATTGGCGACGAGACTGGCACCAGCACTGCGCTCGCGATCCTCGATCCCGCCTGCTATGCTTTCGACCCGGCCGGCCAACGAGGTTGTCTCGCCCATAAGGGTGACGGAGACCGGATCGCCAACATGAATGTGCCGCAATTTGGTTTCTTCGAAATAGCCATCGACATGGAGGCTGTCCGAGTCCACGACAGCGAAAACGCCCTTGCCAGCGGTAACATAGACCCCCGGCCGCAGATCGAAATTGGTCACCGTCCCGTTCACCTCGGCGCGGACTTCCGAGCGCGCAAGATTGAGCCTGGCAAGGTTACGTTCGGCAACAGCCTGCTGATAGGCGGCTTCCGCCTGTTGCTGCGTCGAAACGACCTGTTCGAATTTCTGCCGCGACAGGACATTATCGGTGAGCTGTTTGTAGCGTTCGAGGTCGCTCGTCGCCTCCGTCAGCGCGGCACGACGCCCGGCGACAACGGCCTCGGCCTGTGCTAGCGCGATGACGAAACGATCCTTGTCGATCTGAAAAAGCACATCGCCTTTGTGCACGGGTTGATTGTCGCGCACCAGCACCTCGCTGACAAGGCCGGAAACATCGGGCGCCACTTGCACAATGTCGGCACGCACCCGTCCGTCGCGCGTCCAGGGCTCGTCCGTGTAATAGAGCCAAAGCTGCCAGCCGGCGATTGCAGCGAGCAATAGCATGAGCCCAGTGACCGCGAAGCGGCCGAAAAAGGACAGAAGATTTCTCATGACACAAGATGAGTGGACAGAAAGACGACGCAGCCCAGCAAAAGGACGAACAGTGCCAGATCGAAGAGGGCTGGATGCCAGACGAATTCGTAGAAGCCGCACCATGCGAGCGCGCGGCGCAAGACCACGCTGAGCACGAAGGCGCAGGCCATCCAGACGAGAAGTCCCGGCACGAATATTCCGTAGAGGTCGATTTCTTCAGTCAAGCTTTTTGACCCTGGCCGAAATTCGAGAGTGGCGCCAACCGTTATTCCTTGGGACCGTTGGTATGAGCGGCCCCTGGAAATGGCCGTCACGGACGCATGAGCCCAACCATCGTGGTTCGAACCGAACCGCCGTCGGGCTGAAGATCAAGGACATGGGAAGCATGATCGAATTGGATGAACCTGGAACCACGGCGGAAATGCTCCCGCATGCGAAACACAAATTAGTATGGTTCACCCTGGCTGATAATTACACCAAGGTAGATTATATTATTCCAATTGCAACAATAATAGCTTTGAATCCCTGCGGGTTCAGGGCTATTATTGAAACGAATTGTCGAGGCTGCTCCGCCAGCCAGGTGGCTTGGCGTGGTGACGCCTCAAGCAGGTGCGCTCAATAAGGCGGGCATCGCTTCTTTGGGAATGATGGCTCCGGGATAGCAAATGACGGTGCCTGCAAGCCTGTGCCCGGCGCGCGCTGCCTCTTCGGGATTATGGCCGCGAATCCGCGCTGCAAGATAGGCCGCGTTAAAGGAATCGCCCGCTGCCGTCGTATCGACCGGTTTGATGCTAGACTCGGCAGGCACCTCGATCGATCCTGATGGTGACAGGATGAAACAGCCTTTCGATCCGGATTTGACGACGATTTCGTCGACGCCGGCATTGCGCAACCGGTCAGCACAGGCCTGCGCGTTGGCATCGCCAAACAACATGTGTTCGTCATCGAAAGGTCGGCAGCGCCGATCTACATGCGGGAGGATCGCTGCGAAAGCTTCGCGTGCGGCCTCTTTATCGCGCCATCCTCGCGGCCTGTAATTGCCGTCAAAGGCGACATGGCTGCCCGCCCTGCGGACCGCCGCGATGAGATCGATGAGACGTTCGCGTCCCTCTGTATTGTAGAGCGAGAGCGTGATGCCGGAAAAATAAATCCAATCATATTGCGCTAGGCGCGTGAGATCGTCGCCGGTGGTCAATTGGAATAGTTCACGCGCGGGCGCGTTGTCACGCCAGTACAGGAAGCTGCGCTCGCCATGTGCATCGACGTTGATCATGTAGAGACCCGGCAGCCGGCGTTTCCGGTGTTGCGGCAGCCGATCGTCTTTCGGGCCTCCTGATTGGCGCTGAAGCGGCTGCGGCTTTGGATGGCGTCGAAAAAGGGACGCGCATCATGATCGTCGCCGACGATAAATTCGAAAAACTCTATGTTGCCGCCGTCGCGGCGGCGGCCGGTCACTTGGCCCAGACATTCGATGCGGATCTCGCTGTCCGCGCTGGTCTGCTCCATGCCGCCCGGCGGTTTTGGCCCATTATCGCAGAACAAAAGGCTGCCTCCTGATGAACGAGCCCGTGATCTGGCCGAAACTCCAGCGCAATCTCGTCGCCATCTTGCGTGGCATAAGGCCGGAGGAAGTCGAAGCCATTGGGGTCGCGCTGGCAGAAGCTAGTATCGAGGCGATCAAAGTCCCCCCGAACTCGCCCGAACCGCTCGCGTCGATTGCGCGGCTCGTCAAGGTTCTGCCGCCGCATCTCCTGATTGGCGCGGGAACTGTGACAGCGCCTGATGAAGTGGATGCGGTTCATGCGGTCGGCGGGCAATTGATGGTGAGCCCCAATCTCGATGAAGCGGTTGTTAGGCGGACAACCGCACTTGGCATGGTGTCGATGCCCGGCGTATTCACGCCTACCGAAGCCTTTGCGGCGGTGAAATATGGTGCGTCCGCCCTCAAGTTCTTCCCGGCGAGTGCGCTTGGCTCGACGGGGATTGCGGCGATCAAGGCCGTCCTGCCCAAGGCTACGATCATCGGCGCCGTCGGCGGCGTTGCCGACGAGAATTTCGCGGCTTATGCGCAAGCGGGGGGCGTGATCTTCAAGCCTCTACAAGCCCGGCATGACGGCGCAAGACGTGGCAGAACGCGCGCGTGCGGGGGTGGCAGCCTATGACATGGTTTTTATCCAATAATATACCCTGAATCCATGAGGATTCAGGGTTCCTTTCCGGTAAATCGCTGACCCGATGGCGATTTACCGGAGTTGCACCGCCTGTTCCTCCGGAACGGCGGTATACCAATGGTCATCAAGAATGGCGGTTGGCTATTGGTTATGCTCCAGCTTTTGTCATCGCCTTGGATGCCGAAAGAAGGTCCCGGCTCAGAATTCGGCATCGAGCTCTTCTATATCTTCGGGTTCGAGCTTTGCCGCCTCGGCCCATTCTATCATCTCGGGCATGTCGATGATTTGCTGGCAATAGGCACTGCTGACCG
>DASQCU010000421.1:0-2181 GCA_035634575.1 Beijerinckia sp. | reverse complement strand
GCTGAGGCTCGGGAGGGTTCTGGAAATCTCTCCGCCTGCCGCTTATCCCATCCCCCGAGCAGCCAAAATGGCGGGCACGGCGCAGGAAGCCGCCGCGAGCGCCGCGATTCCGCTCGAGCCCGGCGTCGAAATCCTGCAAACCGAGGTTCAGGTGACCTGGGAAGTTGCGCAGTAGGGTGCAGCAAAAGCTACGGCACGTCGCCGGGCTTGATTTCGCGCACGCCCAGTGCATCGGCGAGCCGCATTTTCGCGGAGCCGGGCTGCAAGGGTTTCTGCTGGCTCTCGTGCGGTGCCCAGCCTGAGACGAAGATCAATTCAAATGTAGCGCGCACGCGTCCGTCCGGATCGGCGAAACGCTCCGCATAGATTTCCGCCGCGCGAAAGAACAGGCTCCGTCTCGCGGGTTTACGCAGGCGCTGGCATAGCGCATTCGTCGCCCCCATAGCGCGCAGATCGGCCATGAGCGCGAACATCGTGTCATAGCGGACTGTCAAGGCCTCGCTATCGGCCACTGGCAAGGCGAAGCCCGCCCTTTGCAGGAGGCCCCCCATGTCGCGAATATCGGCAAAAGGCGCTACGCGCGGGCTCAAGCCTCCGTAAATTTCCGCCTCAGCCACGGCGAGACTGGTGCGCAATTCATTCAGGCTCTGGCCGCCGAGGAGGCAGCCGAGAAACAGCCCGTCAGGCTTCAGAATTTGCCGGATTTGCACCAGGGCGCCGGGCAGATCATTCACGTGCTGAAGCGCCAGGACCGAAACGGCGAGGTCGAAATGGCCGGCCGCCAAGGGCACGGCTTCTTCGTCGCCGATGAAGCTCAAGAGGCGCTGGTCTGCTGACGGTTCCGGGAGCGGCGAGAGACGGAAGATTTGCGCGCTCTGGAGCAGGGCGCCAATCCGCTGTGAAAGTTCGGGCGAGGGCGTCCCGAGATCCGCAATGACGTTGAAATCGCGCTGGATGACCTGGAGCCGCTCCAGCATATCCAGGGTCGCATAATGGACGAGGAAATCCGCTGCTCCCGCCCTGGCGGCGCGGGAAAGCCTCTGGCGGATCAGGCCGCGATCGAAGATCAATGTTGGTGCAGTGGTCACGCGACCTTTATGCTGCGCGGCGGCAGGCCAGTCAAAGGCTTGCGAGGACTTTTTCCTTTGGTTTTGGCTTTGTACCATCGAGAAATAGAACATTTGAGCCCTGTCGAGGCCGCCGAGAGGCTTTCCGTTTTGCCCGGTTTGGCCTTTCTCGACAGTGCGCTCGAACATGAAACTATGGGCCGTTTTTCCTATGTGGCGGCGGACCCTTTCGGCATTTTCACGGTGCGGGAGGGCAGAGCTTACTGGAACGGCGTTCCTTGCGAAGGAAAGCCGCTGGCGGCGTTGCGAAACTTGCTCGCGGCATTCAAGACGGAGCGCGCGACGGATCTTGCGCCGTTCCAAGGCGGCGCGATCGGCTATTTCGCCTATGATTTCGCCACGGTTTTGGACGATGCCGCAGTCGTCGCCGGGCGCGGTCCGCAGGCGCATTTCGCCTTTTACGACACGATCCTCGCCTTCGATCACAGACGCGGGCGATGCCATTTGATCGCTTCGGGCCAGCCGGAAGGCTCGGCTGAACTGAGGGAGACGCGCGCGGGGCTTCGGCTCAAGCAATTTGGCGATCTGCTTGCGCAACCCGCCATGCGCGCGACCCTGCCGGACGCTCCCTTGGATTGGCGGCCCAATGTCACGCGCGCCGCCTATTGCGCCGCGGTCGAAAGGGTCAAGGAACATATTCGCGCAGGCGACATCTACCAGGCGAATATTTCACAAGCCTTTTACGCACAATTGCCGGAAGAATTTTCTACCTGGGGTTTCTACAAGAACTTGCGGCTGAAAAACCCAGCCCCCTTAGCAGCCTATCTCGCGTGTGGCGAGCGAACGATCGCATCGACTTCGCCAGAGTGTTTTTTGACATTGCACAACAGGCGGGTCGAAACACGTCCTATCAAGGGCACGATCAAGCGGTCGCTGGACCAGCAAGAAGACCTGCAGCTTGCCGACCGTCTGATGGCTTCGGCCAAGGATCGTGCCGAAAACATCATGATCGTCGATCTCCTGCGTAATGATCTCTCCAAGGTCTGCCGTCCGAACACGGTCGAGGTCGAGGCGCTCTGCGCGCTTGAGTCCTATGCCAATGTCCATCACCTCG
>DASQCU010000420.1:0-1617 GCA_035634575.1 Beijerinckia sp. | reverse complement strand
CTGTCTGCGGCGTTCCGGCCGAGACGATCCGCGAAGTCGCGCGGCTCTATGCGACCGCCAAAACCTCCATCATTTTCTGGGGCATGGGGATCAGCCAGCATGTGCATGGGACAGATAATGCCCGCTGCCTCATCGCGCTTGCCTTGATCACCGGGCAGGTCGGGCGTCCGGGCACGGGGCTGCATCCTCTGCGCGGTCAGAACAATGTGCAAGGCGCGTCCGACGCCGGTCTCATCCCCATGTTCCTGCCCGATTATCAGCCGGTCGGCCGGGCCGATCTGCGCGAACCGATCGAGAAACTCTGGAACGCCAAGCTCGATCCACATCGCGGCTTGACCGTGGTCGAGATCATGAACGCCGTTCATGCGGGCGAGATCACAGGCATGTATGTCGAAGGCGAGAACCCGGCCATGTCCGATCCCGATCTGCAACATGCGCGGCAGGCCTTGGCCAAGCTCGAACATCTCGTCGTGCAGGACCTCTTTTTGACGGAGACCGCCGCTTTCGCCGATGTGATCCTGCCGGCCTCGGCCTTTGCTGAAAAATCCGGGAGCTTCACCAATACTAATCGTGAGGTGCAACTCGCCCGGAAAGTGATTCCGGTGCCTCATGACGCAAGG
Organism: Beijerinckia sp.; assembly: GCA_035634575.1. Taxonomy (GTDB): domain Bacteria; phylum Pseudomonadota; class Alphaproteobacteria; order Rhizobiales; family Beijerinckiaceae; genus Beijerinckia. Next base: position 997 of record DASQCU010000420.1, on the reverse strand, counting down.
CAGGATCTCTGGATCATTCAGGAAATCGCCAGGCGGCTGGGGCTCGATTGGAATTATTCGGGTCCGGGCGAAGTTTTCACCGAAATGGCGAAAACCATGCCTTCGCTCGACAACATCACCTGGGAAAGGCTGGAGCGCGAAGGCGCGGTCACTTATCCAGCCGATTCGCCCGATCAGCCCGGCAATGAGATTATTTTCACAACGGGCTTCCCGACCGAAAGCGGACGCGGCCGGATCGTGCCCGCGCATGTGCTGCCGCCGGATGAGGTGCCCGATGCCGGCTACCCGATGGTGCTCTCGACTGGCCGTGTGCTCGAACATTGGCATACCGGCTCAATGACGCGGCGCGCCAATGTCCTCGATGCGCTCGAACCCGAGGCGGTGGTCTTCCTGTCGCCGAAGGATTTGCGCAAGCTCGATCTTTGGCCGGGCGACATGGCGCGGCTTGAGACGCGGCGCGGCGCGGTGGAGGTGAAGGTCCGTTCCGATCGTGACGTGCCGGAGAATATGGCCTTCATGCCTTTCTGCTACGTCGAGGCGGCGGCGAACCTTCTGACCAATCCGGCGCTCGACCCGTTTGGGAAGATCCCCGAGTTCAAATTCTGCGCGGTGAAGGTTACGCGCGCGGCCGCAAAAGCGGCGGCGGAGTAAGATTGGTGGGCAGTTACACGTTCGGGATTCTCCTCGCCGGGGGCCTCGCGCGCCGCATGGGCGGCGGCGACAAGGGTTTGCGGAGGATTGGGGGCAGGACCATCCTGGAGCGCGTGATCGAGACCATGAGGCCGCAATGCGCAGGGCTCGTCCTGAACGCCAATGGCGATGCGGGGCGTTTGGCGGCTTTCGGTCTGCCGGTCGTTCCGGATAATGTGCCGGGCTTCGCGGGTCCGCTCGCCGGCGTGCTTGCGGGGCTCGATTGGGTCGCCGCTCATCATCCGGACATTGAGTTTGCGGTGAGCGTGCCGACCGACACGCCTTTTCTCCCCGCCGATCTCGTTTC
>DASQCU010000419.1:0-5824 GCA_035634575.1 Beijerinckia sp. | reverse complement strand
GGAACCGTCCCTTCTCGACCTCCTCCGCAAGATCGCGATTGGTCATGGCGATCAGACGCACCTTGACCGGCCGCGGCGTGGCATCGCCGACCCGATAAACTGTGCCCTCCTCCAAAACTCGCAGGAGAAAAGGCTGCAGATCAAGTGGGAGCTCGCCGATTTCGTCGAGACACAAGGTGCCATTATTCGCCCGTTCGAACCGGCCGATATTCCCGGTGGTCGCGGCGCCCGTGAACGCACCTTTAACGTATCCAAAGAGCTCAGTCGCGATCAGATCCCGCGAAATGGCGCCGCAATTGAACGGAACAAAAGGACCATTCGCGCAGGGGCTTGCATCATGTATGGCCCGCGCGAAAAGCTCCTTGCCGACACCCGTCTCTCCCTCGATCAGAACCGGTGCGTGATAGGCGGCAAGACGGTTCACGCGCTGGATCGTATCCAGCATGATCGCGCAATTGGTAACGATCGGATCAAAGGCCTTCGAGCGTTTGAGAGATGATGCTTCTTTCTGGCGTACCGCCGCCGCGATCACCACGGCACCAATCAATTCGCCCCCATGGTGGACCGGCAAGACATCGCCGGAACGAATACCGAAAGCCGCCGCGGACGCGAGATCAAAGCTCTTGCCATCGGCGCCCCGCCGCAAGAGCGGCTTGTCTGAATGAAACGATTCCTCCAACGAGACCGGCCCGGTTGCGCGCAAGGCCAACAGACGAGGCGCCTGGTCATTGGCGGACAAAATCTTGCCCGAGCGATCGACCACGATGATGCCATCGCTGTATGATCCTCGGCCAAAGTTCGAACTATATTCAAGCAGCTCCCTGCGCTCAATTTCGAACTGCACCTTCAGCACGGATTCGATCCGGCGCGCCACCATCACCGCAAAGGCGAGATTGTGCTGCTGGTAGGTGCTTTTTCCTCCCGACATATCGACAAGGCCCAGCACCTCGCCATCCAAGGGATTGCGCACGGGCGAGCCGACGCAAGTCCAGCTTTTCGTCGAGGAACAGAAATGCTCCGGACCATGGATAAGTACGGGACTGTGGGAAGCGAGCGTCGTGCCAATGCCATTGGTCCCTGCTTTGGCTTCGCTCCAATCAGCCCCCACCACGAGGTTGATTTCATGACCGGCTTCGATCGTCTGGGGATCGCCGACCGCGCGGAGTATTACGCCATCCGCATCCGTGAGAATGAGCATTGAGCCGCTTCCTACGAGAAGTTGCTCGGCTTCAGCCAAGACATCTGCGGCGGCGTTTAACAATAGCCGATTGCGTTGCAATCGCCGTTCGAACTCGGTTTCCCCAATAATCGTTTTCGAGCCCGGCAGTTGAGGATCAATGCCGATTGCGGCACATCGCTCCCAGGATCTTGCTACGACATTGCGAACCTCTGGCGGATGTGCCTCGCCGGCTAAATAATCCTCCCAGGCTTTCATGATTACGCGCTCCTCGCCGGGGTCGACCCCCCACGATCCCTTGTGCAGCGGGATGCGCGTATTCCTCTTCTCAAGACTGACCACGTTGAGCGCTCCTCGGGAAGATGTCTTGTCCTCTCTTTGTCGAAGCATCCTTCCCGGATGCTATCCTCATGAGAGGTTAGCTATTGTGATAATCCTCCTCAAGCAGCGCAACAATCATTATTTCTTACCTCAACTTCTCATCGGACAGGTCGAAGCTCATCAGATCCGCCGACCACTGGGGAATAAGGGTCGATCATCGCCAATTTTCGCCCGGCCCTGGCCAAGATCGCCGTGCTTTGCTCCCGCAATCTTGGCTTACATTTCCTGTGACCGCATTTTTTTCCGTCGACAATTGGTAACTCTTTTCGGAAATAATGCCGAAACAAACCAAAGCTTGGCCTTTACGCACGTCCGAGCAGCTCACCGCCGCCACCGCGAGCTGGACCCGCTGTTGGATCGACATAATCCGGCTTATCCACGATCAGCGTATTCGTGCCCAGAATCAGCTTGGCCGAGGAGACCGCGTTGCGGACAGAGGTAATCGTCACCTTCACGGGGTCGATGATGCCAGCCTCGAACATATCGATGAATGCTCCGGTCCGGGCATCGAAGCCTATGCCTTCGGGCGATTTGCGCACAGCGGCAACTGTAATGACCGGATCACGGCCCGCATTCTCTGCAATCTGGGCCACGGGACGCTTCATGGCGGAACGAAAGAGAGCGATACCTTTGGCCAGGCTTTCGTTAGCCGAACCATTGGTCTTTGGCTTGATTACTTCGGAAAGCTGCAGCAGCATTGTTCCGCCCCCCGCCACAACACCATCACGCAGCGCGGCTCGGCCTGCACAAAGGGCGTCATCGAGAAGCTGCAAACGACGGCGCCGCTCGGCTGGCGTCACGCCGCCCGCGAAAATCCGCACGGTGCCCGAGGTCATTTTCGACATGCGCTCATCGAGCTTGTCCCGCTCGACATTTTGCGGCGCCTGATCGAGTTGCTGCCTTATCTGCGCGCGCCGCGCCTCGATCGCCTCAATCGAACCATGACCTTTGAGAATCATCGTTTCGAATTGCGAAACGATGACGCGCTCAGCACGTCCGAGAGTCTCAAGTTTCAACTCTTCGAATGAATGGCCCAGGTCTCCCGAAATGACCTTGCCGCCAGTCAGAATGGCTATGTCCTCCATCATCGCCTTGCGCCAATGGCCGAACTCCGGAGGATTGACGACAACAAACCTGCCGCGCCCTTTTGACCGGGCCACAAGCAATCCGACGAGCACGCTCGAGTCAACTTCCTCAGCCAAAATAAGCAAGGCCGCATCTTTGGCCTGGATCGCCTCGACCAGAAGGGCGATCTGCTCGAACCGGGTGATCTTTTGATCGGTCAACAGGATATAGGCATCGTCGAGAACGGCGCGCATGGTTGGCACATCGGTGATCATGTGATGCGAGACATAACCGCGGTCGAAGGAAAATCCTTCGAGAATTTCGATCCTGTCCTCAAGCCCCGTGCCTTCCTCCAGTTCAACGACGCCATCCGCTCCGACCGCTTCGAGGGCCTTGGCAACGATATCGCCGAGAGCCCGATCGGTGCCCGCAATGGTCGTCACAAAACGAAGCTGACGGCCATCGGCAAGTGGCTTGGCACGCGCGATCAAGGCATCGATCATCGCCTCGCCTGCTTCATCGAGCCCTTGAAGGAGATCGACTGCGGCAGCACCTCCTTCCGACAGAAGCGCGACGCCTTCCTGGATGAGAGCATTGGCAAGCACTGTGGCGGTGGTCGTGCCATCTCCCGCAACATCGGCCGTCTGCTTGGAGACTTGCCGGACGACTTGCGCACCGAGGTTTTCAAATCGGCATTCAAGCTCGATTTCCTCGGCTATGCTGACCCCATCTCGCGATACGATAGGCGCGCCGACCGGCCGATCAATGATGGCGTTCAACCCGCGTGGTCCAAGGGTGCCGCCAACAGCGGTCGCAAGCTTGCTGACGCCTTGCGCCAAGGCCGCGCGCGCTTCGGCCCCATGCAACATGAGCTTAGCCATCATTTCCTCCCAAAGATCTTTTCGATCGTTATGTTCGATTGCTGAGAACCTGTTTCAGAAGCCGTCGTGACCACCTGGGATGGCGTCACGAGAAACAAGAGCAAGGCTGCTGAAACAGGTTCTTATGTTGCAATACCGCCATTCCTTCGGGGTAGGCGGTGCGACTCCGGTAAATCGCCATGCGTCAGCGATTTACCGGAAACGAACCCTGAATCCTCAAGGATTCAGGGTATATGACGGTGACGCAACGATTGCCGTCGCGCCGCCTGCCTTTTGCTGTAGATCGAGACTACACCATTACATATATTGTAGCGCCTCATCCATATCGCCGAAGAGAGCAACGGTCTCCTCATCGATCATCACCATCGCGCCATAATGAGTCGAGGTCGAGATTTCGAAGAGATGCGGCGTCATCTCGCGGCCAAGGGCCTCGCTGATTTCCTTCATGTCGAAGACAATTTTGCCCTCGCCGTCGATACGGATCATCGCCGGCAGATAGGTTACTCTGATGCCTGGCTTTGCTTCCATCACTTCCGCGATGCAGCGCGCCTCGACGCTGTCATTCATGGTAACCCCGCATTGATGCGAGATGGTTCCCTCAAAAGTGATCTGATCCATCGACTTGAAAATATTGTCGGAATGATCGCTGCTCATGACTAAACCTCCAGTATTTTTTAGATGCCTTTGCGCGCATTGGCCAATTGTTCGGGCCAATGCAGATGGGGAGCGATCCGATTAATCGCGTGGCAAAGGTTCGATGCCGATTGCTTTCGTGATTGAATCAATCCGCGCGAGCTGGGCGTTAAGGACATCCGTGAATTGCGCGCGCTTATTGACTGGCAAAGACCAGATCGGTTGCAGTTGCCGGGCTGCGGCGAGTGCCTTCGAGCCATGATCCTTGAGCCAGCCTTCAAAGATCTTGCGGTTATCGGCCCCGTATGTTGCATCCTGCGCAAGGATCGTCATGAGTTCGACGGTATTGGCCAGGTTGCGCTCGTAATCGGCCTCGCCAGCGGAAATGACCGAAGGCGTCATAAAATCATTCTGGGCTGCCGCAATCTGCATGATGAAGCCGCTGCGGAAGAGCTCACCGAGAAGCGGCTCGACGCAGACGTTGATCGCGAAATATTGCTGGATGTAATCATTGGTCCCCATGACTCCTTCGACAGTTTCACGTGCCTTCTGCCAAAGCTCGTCTTCGAGCCAATGCTTCTTACCCGCTGCCGGGTCGAAGTCGAGCAAGTCGAGCGCGATTTCGCCGAGATAGAGCGTAATATCCTGCGCCATGCGAATTTTATAGGAGCAATTGGTGAGCAGCGCGTTATTCACCATCTGCGTATAGCCCAGACGCTGTGCGTGCATGAGCGAAATGCCGAGGCCATATTCCAGATGCTTGAAGGCACCAAGATGATCCTGAAGGATCTTGACCCATTGTTTGTCGATGCGCGCCGCCGCGCCCGAGCGCCGTCCGTTCTGGATGACGTTCTCGATCATACCAACAATTGTCGATTGGCGTTGGTAGTGCGTCCGCTCCCATTCCTGATCGGGTGCACGGAACACATGCCAATTGGAACTTTTGATCTTCGTCCAATCCTTGCTATAGGTCGGCTCGCCATTGCCGAAGGAAATGATCCAATTCTGCGCGAGGTAGCGTTCGGGGTCCGGCTGAACGTCAACCGTCACATCCTCATAATGCGTGGCCTTACGGCCCTTGGGCTCGAAATAATTATATTTGCGGCTGTCAGAGCCGGGAAAGGTCTTTGCCCCCGCGGCGCCCGAGTAGGTTTCCGGTTCCACCGCTACTTGAATATTCATGGCATTTCCTCCTAAAGATCGCCGTCAGTTTGTTGCTGGGGTGAACTTGTCGAAATAGATCCGTTCCGGCTCTATTCCGGCAATCTGCAAAACGGGTATTGCCGCATCGATCAATGGCGCAGGGCCACAGGCATAGACATCGGTGCCGTCGCCAAGAGCTTCCTCCTTGAGCGAACGCTGCAAGACGTCATGAATGAAGCCGCGCTCGCCCTGCCATTTGTCGTCATCGTCGGCTGCTGACAGCGCCGGCACGAAACGGAAATCAGGCAATTGCGCGGTCAGGGCTTCGAAACGATCAAGCCAGAAGAGGTCCGCCTGGGTTCGCGCACCATAAAAGAGCCGGATCTTGCGCTGTGGCGCCTCGGCAATCTGATCCGAGAGGATGGACAAAAGCGGCGCCAGGCCGGAACCGCCGCCAACGAGTAGCAAAGGTGTATCCTCACGATTTTCACGCCGGAAACACGTGCCATAGGGCCCGCTTACGATAACCTTCGCACCCTTGGTC
>DASQCU010000418.1:0-2909 GCA_035634575.1 Beijerinckia sp. | reverse complement strand
CCGGGTCCCATCCGCTCCGTCAAAGGAAAGATCAGGAAGCGGCGCAGGGCTCGACGCGAGGCTCAAGGCCGCGACTTCGCCATGCACGAGCGGCTTCAACTGGGCGACCCTCTCGCGCGCGGCGGGGCAGCTCGAAGCCTCGGCCGTTTCCTTGCCGGAGGGCGCTTTCATCCCGTATAGGAGGATTGCGAGACCGGCAGCGACGGCAAGAATCGCGGCAAGCAAGGCAAAACCGCGCAAGAAGCTGCGGCGGGGAGCGGATTTGGAACTGTCTTCAATCATGCGGCCAACATTTCAAGAGCACGGGAACCATGAGCAATAAGATGTGGGGCGGCCGGTTCGCGAGCGGCCCCGACGCCATCATGGAAGAGATTAATGCCTCGATCGGCTTCGATTACAAGCTCGCTCTCCAGGACATAGCCGGATCGAAAGCCCATGTCGCCATGCTGGCTGAGACCGGCATTATCGCCCGCGAGGACGCGCAAGCAATCGACAAGGGCCTCGACGAGATCCGCAGCGAAATCGAGAAGGGCGAATTCGCCTTTTCGCGCGCGCTCGAAGATATTCACATGAACATAGAATCGCGCCTCGCCACATTGATCGGCGAGGCAGCGGGGCGCCTCCATACCGCCCGCTCGCGCAACGATCAGGTCGCGCTCGACTTCCGCCTCTGGGTACGAGATACGATCGACGCGCTCGATCTTCAATTGCAGGATTTGCAGCAGGCCCTCACCGAAAAAGCACTCGCTCATGCCGGAAGCGTCATGCCGGGCTTCACACACATGCAGTCGGCGCAGCCGGTGACTTTCGGCCATCATCTGCTCGCCTATGTCGAAATGTTTTCCCGTGACCGTTCAAGATTGCGTGATGCCCGCGCGCGGCTCAACGAATGCCCGCTGGGTGCGGCGGCGCTCGCCGGGACTTCCTTTCCGATCGACCGGGCGGCAACGGCGGAGGCGCTCGGCTTCGACCGGCCAACCGCCAATTCGCTGGATAGCGTCTCCGATCGCGATTTCGTGCTGGAGACCTTGAGCGCCGCCTCGATCTGCGCGGTCCATCTCTCGCGTTTCGCGGAGGAAATCGTGCTCTGGGCGACGCCGCAATTCGGCTTCGCGGCTCTGTCGGACAAATTCTCGACCGGCTCCTCTATCATGCCGCAAAAGCGCAATCCCGACGCGGCCGAACTCGTGCGCGGCAAGGCTGGCCGGATCATCGGCGCTTTGTCCGGGCTCCTCATCGTCATGAAGGGTCTGCCGCTGACCTATTCCAAGGACATGCAGGAGGATAAGGAAGGCACGTTCGATGCCCTGCAATCTCTGTCGCTTTGCCTTGCCGCGATGACTGGCATGGTGCGCGACATCGAGCCCGATCTGAAGCGCATGAAGGCGGCGGCGGGCGCTGGCTATGCCACCGCGACGGACCTCGCCGATTGGCTGGTGCGCAAGCTTGGCCTGCCCTTTCGCGAGGCCCACCATGTGACCGGACGCCTTGTCGCCCTTGCCGCGGCGAAAAAAATCGGGCTCGAAAAGCTCCGCCTTGCCGAAATGCAAGGCGTCGAGCCGAGGATCACGGGGGAAGTCCATGGCGTGCTCGGCGTCGATAAATCAGTGCGCAGCCGGATCAGTTACGGCGGCACCGCGCCTGCCAATGTCAGGGCGCAGGCCAAGCGCTGGCTCGCCCGGCTCAAGAAGGAAAAGCCGGGCGCGTGAAGACGCCCAATGCTCAATCCAAGTTGAAATTATAGGGAGCCTCAGGATTGAAGGGCGATGCCCCATAGAGCGCGTTGGAATACCTGTCCAAGGGATTTTCCGCGAGATCCGACGGTGTCACGGGACCAAAGATTGTGCTCTCGACGAGAATGGGGGGTAGCCGATCCAAGTTTGGCCAAACGAGCTGAGTCTGAACCTTTGCGGGGATCGGTGCCAATATGGTGGCGCTTGCCAAGGCGATTTTCAGCAAGGTGTGCGTCTTCATCTCCTCTTCCTCACGCGGCGCAACCCCCGTGTGCAACTTTCCCTCGCTGTAACCGATTGCGTTCTCATTGGTTCAACGTCTTCACAAAAAATTGAAGATACGCGGCAGACGTTTTCATCACCGGCCATTGGGGCTATTCCTCCTGCAAATCGCTCGGCGTGAGAGCTATATGGAGGCTGATCCTTCGCGGGGCGGTAAATTTGGAAGGGCATCCGTGTCAGATCGAACTCAAGTCAAATGCGGCGGAGCCCTTTTCGCGGTGCTGCTTGCCTTCTCAGTTGCCCTCCCCCTTGGGGGTTGCGGCCGTCGCGGCCCTCTGGACCCCCCGGAGGCAGCGGCGCCGACGCCCGCAAGCGAGGCCGCAACTCAAGGCGCGCCGCAGGAGGGAACAACGCCGTCACCGGCAACGCCCGTAAAGAAAAGACCTTTCGTCCTCGATCCTGTGCTCTGAGCCGCAATTTTTAAGACCATGCATCATTTTTCCATGCGAGACGGCGTCATGCACGCCGAGGACATTGATCTCACCGTCCTCGCCGAGACCATCGGCACGCCCTTCTATTGCTATTCTCTGGCGACCCTCACTCGCCATTATGAAACGTTCAAATCGGCCTTTTCCAGCCTCGATTGCCTCGTCTGCTATGCGGTGAAGGCCAATTCCAACCAGGCCGTGCTCACGGCGCTGGCCCGGCTTGGCGCAGGCATGGATGTCGTGTCCGAAGGGGAATTGCGCCGCGCGCGGGCGGCGGGCGTCCCTGCCGACAAGATCACCTTTTCCGGCGTCGGCAAGACGCAAGGCGAAATCGGTTTCGCCCTGGACGAAGGGATCCTGTGCTTCAACGTCGAGTCCGAGCCGGAACTCCTGGCGATTTCGGCTATTGCCGCCGCCAAGGGCGCGACGGCAAGGGTGGCGCTGCGCGTCAACCCCGATGTCGATG
>DASQCU010000417.1:0-3254 GCA_035634575.1 Beijerinckia sp. | reverse complement strand
CTATATACTACCGAAACCCTGCAAATATAGAAATACCTATACGTCCCTTATAGCCCCTTATAGGCAAGTTATACCCATGGGCGTACGCGCCCCCGGTCTTATACCAATGGCTGGGTTATCTTTGGGCAGGCTGGAGCGGGTGAAGGGAATCGAACCCTCGTATTCAGCTTGGAAGGCTGCTGCTCTACCATTGAGCTACACCCGCATGAACCACGCCATGCGCCAAAACAATATGCAACACCACCTGGCTCTTCGCAATCAGGTGCGACCTTTGGGAGCCGCACGGAAGATTGCCCGAATGCCAGCAGTTTAGTGGTGGGGGAGGTAGGACTCGAACCTACGAAGGCATAGCCAGCGGATTTACAGTCCGCCCCCTTTGCCGCTCGGGACACTCCCCCAAAGGCCCTTGGCCAGGGCATTCGTGCACGCGCTTATGCGAATGCGGCTCCGCTCTGTCAACCGAAAATCGCGGCCTGCTTCGCATAAAGGTCATGAAGCATGACCCTTGTGCAACCCAGAGCTGGCCCGAAATTGTGTAATGTCCCTTTCCTACCCTGCTGAAGTGGGAGCATATCGGCGGCAGATCGCCGCTCGCCATGAACAGCGCGGAAGGCCGCAGGACTAAAGTAAGATGACCCGAAAAAGCGCGAAAACCTTCGGCCCGAAGAGCCGCACAAGGCCGCCGTCATGGAAGGCTCGTCCCGAGCCAATGACGCCCCAAACGCCGTCCGACATCCCTTCCGTCACGTTCCGGCGGCAAAGCGCCGAGCTCGCCGTAATTTACGGATTTCATGCCGTTCGCGAAGCCTTGCGCGTCAAACGGCGCAAACTCCTCGATGTTTATGCCACCAAGGCCGCAGCTGAAAAGCTGGCTGCGGAAATCGCGGCTGTTGGCCTCTCGCCGCATATCGTGGATGCGGAAATTCTGTCGCGCCGCCTGGGCGCCAATGCGGTGCATCAAGGCATCATGCTCGAAGCCCACCCGATTGAGCCCATCGACATTTCCGAGATCGATTCGCAAAGCGGCCTTGTGCTGGTGCTCGATCAGATCACCGACCCGCATAATGTCGGAGCGATTCTGCGCACGGCGGCAGCCTTCGGCGTCGATGCGCTGATCACGACCGAGCGGCACGCCCCCGAAATGGCGGGCGTGGTCGCGAAAGCCGCGTCTGGCGGCCTTGAGCATGTCGCGATCGTCACGGTCGTCAACCTCGCCCGCGCTCTCGACGAACTGGGCAAGCAGGGCTATCTGCGCGTCGGCCTCGATTCGGAGGGGCCAACCGATTTCACCAAGGCGCCCCTCACCCGCCCGCTTGCGCTAGTGCTCGGCGGTGAAGGCAAAGGCCTGCGCCGCCTCACCCGCGAAAAATGCGATATTCTCGTGCGGCTCGACATGCCCGGCGCGATCAAAAGCCTCAATGTCTCGAATGCCTGTGCGGTCGCGCTCACACTCGCTCAGAGGATTTGACGGCAAAAGGCAATCAATGCTGGCCCATATGATCGTGGTCGCCTGCGGGCGCCCCGGCAATCCCTCCGACTGAAAATTCGACATCCACCGGACCGGCTTTTTCGAATTGCAGAGTGGCCTTGAAGTCTTCCCCCTTTTTAATCGGGGTCTTCAAATCCACGAACATCAAATGATAGCCGCCGGGTTTGAATTCGACCGTCTGGCCGGGCGGGATTTCGACACCCTGCGGCTGCGGGCGCATCTTCATCAGCCCGTCTTCCGTGGTCATCTCATGGATTTCGACACGCCCCGCAATCGGGGTCGAACCTCCCGTCAGACGGTCGGCCTCGGCGCCGTGATTCGTAATGCGAAGATAGCCTCCGGCAACCTTGGCTCCGCCCGGCGTCTCGCGCGACCAGGGTTGTTCGATCGTGAGCGTGCCGATCTCGTAGGAATGCGTTGGCGCGGTGGCCTGGCTCTCGGCCGCGCAAGCCTGGGTCGCCAATATGCAGGCGGCCAGAGCGCCAATCAGGAATTTCATGTCCAATCTCCGCGAAAACCGAGCATTCAGGCGCGAGCCAAATTGAAAAGGGAGGATCCCAAGAAATGATATATGGAACCAGTTATCGTCGCGCGGTGTTAGTCTAACCCAAAAGAGGTAGTCGACTAAAGCTTGGAAACACTTTTCAGCTTGGAAAGCTTATAATAGAATAATTAAGCAAAGATCTCCATTGCCGATATGGCAGGGTCGATAACGGGCCATTTGAAGCCCGGGAAACAAAGCAAAGGGAGGGAGATATCCGGCAAGGTGCAAGCCTATAGCGCCGGACCTGGAAGCAAATCTTCTATGACATTGCAGTAACAATAAAACGTGAGAGATGCGCACCCGCATTCTTCTTGCGACGAGGAACTCTCAAGGAATTTCCAACATGGCCCTTGCCACTTCATCCGTAAGACCGGCACAGCAATTCAGACCTATGACGGGCACAGAAAAGAAGGTGATTTTCGCCTCCTCACTCGGCACGGTCTTTGAGTGGTATGATTTCTATTTATATGGCTCCCTTGCAAGCATTATTGGCGCACAATTTTTCAGCCAGTTTCCAAAATCGACCGCCGATATATTTGCGCTGCTCGCCTTTGCGGCGGGATTCCTGGTGCGGCCTTTTGGCGCCCTCGTGTTCGGCCGCCTCGGCGATCTGGTCGGGCGCAAATATACTTTCCTCGTCACGATTTCGATCATGGGCCTCTCGACATTCATTGTCGGCCTGCTGCCAAATTACAATTCCATTGGCGTCACCGCGCCCATCATCCTGATCGCGGCCCGCCTGCTCCAGGGACTGGCGCTTGGCGGCGAATATGGCGGCGCTGCGACCTATGTCGCCGAACATGCGCCGCAGAATCGGCGCGGCTTCTATACATCCTGGATCCAGACGACCGCGACGCTCGGGCTTTTTCTGTCGCTCCTCGTGATCCTGGCGACGAGGACAATTTATGGCGAAGCCGCCTTCGCGACATCGGGATGGCGCATTCCCTTCCTTGTGTCCGTGGTGCTTCTTGGCATTTCGCTATGGATTCGCCTGCAATTAAGCGAGTCACCGGCCTTTCTGAAGATGAAGGAAGACGGTACGCAATCGAAGGCGCCGCTCACGGAAGCTTTCGGCCAATGGTCGAACGCCAAGATCGCGCTTCTCGCATTGCTTGGCCTCACCATGGGACAAGGCGTGGTCTGGTACACGGGTCAGTTCTATTCCCTGTTCTTCCTGCAATCGATCCTCAAGGTCGATGGCTATACGGCGAATCTTCTGAT
>DASQCU010000416.1:0-4273 GCA_035634575.1 Beijerinckia sp. | reverse complement strand
GTGGAAAACGAGCGAGATCCCGCGAAAACGGCGAGGCTGCACCAGGCCCCTGCCAATCGAGGCCACGACCTCGCCAAGAAAGCACATATTATTGTAAAGGTCGTGGCCCGCGCCGACGACGCTCTCGCCAATATCCGCGAGTAGATTGAAGAGAGAGGAGTGCCGCCGCCGCTTCGGTGTGGCGAACTCGCGGTAATGCGCTTCCCTGAGGAGAATGTCGTATTCCGGCCGCATGGGTGCAAATTCGGTCTTGACGCCGCGCGTCAAAAAGTCCTGGCGCGTACGATCGATGAGCCAGGCCCCAGCCGTATCGAGACGCTCGACCCCGCCAAGGTCGAAAATCGCCTGTTGCGCCGGACCCGCCGCGGCTTCGAGCCGGGCCGCGCTTGTCTCGATGGCGTTCGAGGCTTCCAGGGTCCAATGTCCGGCCAGGCTGAGCCTTACCGCATCACCCGCCTGTTCGCTGGAAAAACTTGGGTCTTCCGGCATAATTCTCTTCAATGTCTCGCTCGTGGCACGCGCATCGCGCCAAAACTCTCTTAACTTTCAGTTAAGGCAAAGTCGAGGCCCGCGCCTTTCAGCAAACCGGCTGGAATGCTTTGGTGGGCAGGCGTTTGCGGTGTATACCTGAATCCTTGAGGATTCAGGGTTCGTTTCCGACGCGATGGCGACTTACCGGAGTACACCGTCTACCTCGAAGGAACGGCGGTATATTAATGGGGCAGGTGCGCCAATTGCGCCAGTTACCCTGAACCAACCGTCTTGCTTTCCCAATTGCGCGCTGCAGCGCGTTCTGCGAAGGTTATGGAAGGGGCGCGCCAGTCGTCTACTTATACCGATGGTTTAGAACGGAGCGCGTTTTTAGTCCCGAGTATACCGCCGCTCCGAAGGAACAGGCGGTGCCACTTGAGCCAAATCGCTGTCGCGTAAGCGATTTGCTGGAAAGGATCCCTGAATCCTCACGGATTCAGGGTATATTAAAATACAGCAAGGGCGGGAAACATGAATCCGATTTGGGTAATCATTTGTTGCGGGCTTTTGTCCGTCGTTTATGGCTTTTTGACCTCTTTCCAACTTCTGGCCGCTGATGCCGGCTCCGCGCGGATGCAGGAGATCGCCGGTGCAATCGCGGAAGGCGCGCAGGCCTATCTAAAGCGCCAATATACGACGATCGCCTTGGTGGGCGGCGTGATCTTCCTTATTCTGGGCCTTTTGCTCTCCTGGCCGGTTGCGATCAGCTTTCTGATTGGTGCAATCCTGTCCGGAGCGACGGGTTTTATTGGCATGAATGTTTCGGTTCGCGCCAATGTCCGGACCGCGCGGGCCGCGTCGGAGTCGCTTGGCGCTGGCCTCGATATTTCATTCAAGGCGGGGGCGGTCACGGGAATGCTCGTGGCGGGCCTCGCTCTGCTCGGCGTCGCGGTCACCTATTACGTTCTGACCGGGCCGCTTGGCCACGCCCCCAATAGCCGGAACGTGATCGATGCCCTGGTCGCGCTCGGCTTCGGCGCCTCCTTGATTTCTATCTTCGCGCGTCTTGGCGGCGGTATTTTCACCAAAGGCGCGGACGTTGGCGCCGATCTCGTCGGCAAGGTCGAGGCGGGAATCCCGGAAGATGATCCGCGCAATCCTGCGACCATTGCCGACAATGTCGGTGACAATGTCGGCGATTGCGCTGGGATGGCCGCCGATCTTTTCGAAACCTATGTGGTCACCGCGGTCGCCACCATGGTGCTTGCCTCGATTTTCTTCAGCGGCCAGCAGATTTTGAAAAGCGCCATGCTCTATCCGCTGGCGATCTGCGCGAGCTGTATCGTGACCTCGATTGCGGGCACCTATTTCGTCCGATTGGGTCCCAATAATTCGATCATGGGGGCCCTCTATAAAGGGGTGATCGCGACCGGCATCCTGTCGATTGCGGGTCTTGCGCTCGCGACGCAGCTCACGGTTGGTTTCGGCGTGATCGGAACCGCCAATGGTGTCGCGATTTCGGGCGCGCATCTTTTCGTTTGCGGGCTTGTCGGCCTTGCGGTGACAGGACTTATCGTCTTCATCACCGAATATTACACGGGCACGGGCAAACGCCCGGTGGTGTCGATTGCGCAGGCCTCGGTGACGGGCCACGGCACCAATGTGATTCAGGGCCTTGCGGTCTCCCTCGAGGCGACCGCGTTGCCCGCCCTCGTGATCGTCGCCGGGATTATCACGACTTATCAGCTCGCCGGCCTGTTCGGAACGTCGATCGCGGTGACGACCATGCTGGGGCTCGCAGGCATTATTGTCGCGCTCGATGCTTTTGGCCCGGTCACCGATAATGCCGGCGGCATTGCCGAAATGGCCGGCTTGCCGAAAGAAGTCCGCCAATCCACCGATGCGCTCGATGCAGTCGGCAATACGACGAAGGCAGTCACCAAGGGCTATGCGATCGGTTCAGCCGGCTTGGGTGCTCTCGTGCTCTTTGCCGCCTATAGTTACGATATCCAGCATTTCACCGCGAATGCCGATCAGTTTGCCTATTTTCGTGACGTTGGCACCATCTCCTTCGATCTCTCCAATCCCTATGTCGTGGCCGGTCTCATCTTCGGCGGGATGATCCCTTATCTTTTCGGCGGCATTGCCATGACAGCCGTTGGCCGGGCGGCGGGGTCGGTTGTCGAGGAAGTGCGGCGGCAGTTTCGCGACAAGCCAGGCATTATGAAAGGAACCGAGCGGCCCGATTACGGCCGTGCCGTCGATATGCTGACAAAAGCCGCGATCAGGGAAATGATCGTTCCTTCGCTGCTGCCGGTTCTTGCACCATTGGTTGCCTATTTCGGCGTCTTGCTCATTTCCGGCTCGAAGGCCAGCGCCTTTGCGGCGCTCGGCGCATCGCTTCTCGGAGTGATCGTCAACGGCCTCTTCGTCGCCATCTCGATGACTTCAGGGGGCGGCGCCTGGGACAATGCCAAGAAGAGCTTCGAAGATGGTTTCATCGACAAGGATGGCGTGAAGCATTTGAAGGGCAGCGAAGCTCACAAGGCCTCGGTCACGGGCGACACGGTCGGCGACCCCTATAAGGATACCGCTGGGCCAGCCGTCAATCCGGCGATCAAGATCACCAATATCGTGGCTCTCCTGCTCCTGGCTGTTTTGGCGCATTATACCAACGGTCATTGATATATCGCCGTTCCTTCGGGGTAGGCGGTGCAACTTGGGTCAAATCGCCATCGCGTCAGCGATTTACCGGAAACGAACCCTGAATCCTCAAGGATCTAGGGTACAATGGCTTGTGGAGAATTTTCGCGGGGCGCTTCAGAAAGCTCAGAAAGCGCAAATTCGAGCAGTCTCCGGGTTGAAATGGGCCGGAGGCTGCCGACAATAAAGAGCCAGATTTTGATGTATAAGCGGGTTTGCGTTGGCACACCCAGGTGAGCCCGCTTTCACCAAGACTTCTCAAGTGACCGCGTGAGCGATCGTTGACATGAATAGGAAAGCAAAATAAAATCAGAATGTTAATTTAAAAAATAAAGCTGTAGTTTTCAGGGCTTGCCGCACTGCTATGATGGCATTTTTGGGGAAGACCTGAATTTTTCCTGTCAAAAAGCTGATACGGCGCGGTGCAACGCGGCAATAAATTCGACATATATCCTCTATAAGTCCGAACGTACCCTGTGTAATATCAGGTACGGATTCGTGGACGTGGGAAACTCGTCCGCAAGTTTAGATGCTTTCGAAGCTGGTGGCTTGTTACTGGTCTGTTTTCTCGGGGGGCAGGAGGATATTGAACTTAATGATCGTAGCAGCTGTCCTTTCCAAGGACTTACATTTGTCTCGCTTTCCTAATAGCTTTGCAATATCTGCAAGAGGGTGCTGATGGACGATTTGGGTAAGCACGCAATCGATCCATTAGTTGCCTTCAAGTCGTATGTATATGAAAACTACGCTAACACGCACGAGTCCCTTTCTGCGGAGACCGACGACGAAGTACCGCCAGGCAAGATTTCGCAACTGCGTAAATATTTGCGTCGATTCCTGCCAGCAGATCACAATGCGTGCATTCTCGACATTGGGTGTGGGAGCGGGGCGCTCCTAGCCGTCGCCGAGGAACTCGAATACAAGAATCTTCTTGGGACCGATCAGTCACCGACCTTCGTTGCGCGGGCGCGTATGCGTAGTCATGCGCGCGTGGACGCCAAGGATATTCATCTCTATCTCACCGAGACGGCGGATGCTTCCATCGATGCGATATGCGCGTTCGATGTCCTTGAACATTTCAGCCGGCCCGAGCTTTTGC
>DASQCU010000415.1:0-1897 GCA_035634575.1 Beijerinckia sp. | reverse complement strand
AGATCGTTGAAACGGATGTACCGGCACGGCTCGACCGTCTCCCTTGGAGCCGTTTTCATACGCTCGTCGTCGTAGCCCTGGGAATCACCTGGATACTCGATGGGCTCGAAGTAACTCTGGCGGGCTCGCTGGCGGGGGCATTCAAGGAAAGCCTGCATTTCAGCGATGCGCAGGTCGGCATGGCGGGAAGCATTTATTTGGCCGGCGCCGTTCTCGGCGCATTGTTCTTCGGCTGGCTTACCGACCGGCTTGGCCGCAAGAAGCTCTTTTTCATCACCATTGCCGTCTATCTCGTCGCAACCGCGGCGACCGCGACGTCATGGAATTTGCCGACGTTTGCTTTGTTTCGCTTCTTCACAGGCGCGGGAATTGGAGGTGAATATGCCGCGATCAATTCCACAATTCAGGAGCTGACGCCCGCCCGGGTGCGCGGCTGGACGGATCTCATCATCAATGGCAGCTTTTGGCTGGGCGCGGCGATCGGCGCCGCCAGCTCGATCGTGTTGCTCAATCCAGCGATCTTCAGCCTCGATATCGGCTGGCGCCTGGCATTCTTGACCGGCGCCTTTCTCGCGCTCTCCATATTTTTTATGCGCTTCTGGATTCCGGAGAGTCCGCGCTGGCTCATGACTCACGGCAGGGTCAAGGACGCAGAAGCGATCATGACCGGCATAGACGAACGGTTACGGGGAGAAGGTCACGACCTTCCGCCTACCAATCTGCCTCGCATGCGATTACGCATGCGAGGCCACACTTCGCTTCTCGAAGTCGCGCAGACTCTGTTCCGGGAGCATCGCCAGCGCACATTGGTGGGGTTAAGCCTGATGGTGGCGCAGGCATTCTTCTATAATGCGATCTTTTTCACCTACGCACTCATATTGACCGACTTTTATGGCATCCCCTCGGATCGGATCGGCTGGTACATTCTTCCCTTCGCCGCCGGCAATTTTCTGGGGCCGGTGTTGCTGGGCCGGTTGTTCGACACCGTCGGCCGGCGGCGAATGATCGCTTTCACTTACGCAACGTCCGGCATCTTGCTTGCGGTCGTCGGCTACCTCTTCATGCGGGGCGAGATGTCAGCGACAACGCAAACGATAGGCTGGACGGTGATCTTCTTCTTCGCTTCATCGGCTGCGAGCTCGGCCTATCTCACCGTGAGCGAGACATTTCCGCTCGAGATTCGCGCGCTTGCCATCGCGATTTTCTACGCCATAGGCACCGGTATCGGCGGCGTTGCCGGTCCGTTGTTCTTCGGCCAATTGATCCAAAGCGGCTCGCGCGTAAGCGTATTTATGGGCTATTTATCTGGCTCTGTGCTGATGATTTTGGCGGCCTTCATTGCAGGCCGCTGGGCGATTGACGCCGAACGCAAATCGCTCGAGACCGTGGCCCCTCCGCTTGCTTCGGTTTGATTGACATTCGGCCGTTCCGGCCATTGCCGCGGAACTCAGGCCGGTTCGGCTCGTTTGTGTTAATTGGACGTTTTTTCATCTGCCCGCGAGCCCCCCAATTATGACAAACCCAGCCCCCTCCCCCTCCCGAAGCGCTCCTGACACCGCGCGATCGCTGCGGCCGAAGGAAATAGATCTCCTGTCTATCGATACGATCCGCACCCTGACAATTGATGCGGTTCAAAAGGCTCAATCGGGGCATGCCGGGACCCCGATGGGAATTGCGCCGGTCGCATATACTCTGTGGCAGGATTTTCTTCGCTACGACCCGAGCGATCCGAATTGGCCGAACCGCGATCGCTTCGTGCTTTCCGCCGGCCACGCCTCGATGCTGCTCTACGCGCTGCTGCATCTCGCCCGCGTGCGGCGCCTTGACGGTTCACGCGTGACTGAAGATCCCGCGGTCAGCCTCGACGATATCAAGAACTTCCGCCAGCTCGACAGTG
>DASQCU010000414.1:0-3663 GCA_035634575.1 Beijerinckia sp. | reverse complement strand
CCGCGAGAGGATGCCGATACGGCGGCGGTTTCTCTGGCCAAGGCAAAGCTAGGAGTGCCTTGGTCCTTCTTAGCGATTGTCAGCAAGGCTCGTGCTGCCGCCTTTCCCATGCTTCGCCAATTGGGGCGTGTGGCTGAGGATATTGTCTTTCCGCCCGCCTGCATTTGCTGCCGCAAGGCGACCGAGGCAACAGGCGCGCTTTGCGCTTCGTGCTGGAGCCGCGTTCGATTTATCGAACGGCCTTTTTGCGATCGGTTGGGCACGCCCTTCGCCAGCGATCTCGGCGGTGAAGGACTGCTTTCCCCGGAGGCCGTCGCCAATCCGCCCGTCTATGCCCGCGCCCGCGCTGTCGCGCGTTTCGAGGACGGGCCGGTGCGCCAATTGATGCATAGGTTGAAATATGGCGATCGTCTCGAACTTGCCGAACCGCTCGGTCTCTGGATGGCCCGCGCCGGAAGTGAATTACTCAATGAGGCGGATCTGCTCATCCCCATACCTTTGCACCGGCGGCGGCTCATCTGGCGCCGCTTCAATCAGGCCAATGCCTTGGCCCGAGTCATCTCCCGTCATTGCGGCGTCCCGGTCGATCCCTTTTTGCTCGAAAGGGTGAAGCCGACAGCTTCCCAGGTCGGACTTTCGCGTTCACAGCGAGCGATCAATGTGCAGGGCGCTTTTCGCGTACCAGATGAAGTGAGGTTGCGGCTGACAGGCCGCGCGGCGATCATTGTCGATGATGTGCTGACCTCGGGCGCAACGATCAATGCTGCTGCCCGTGCGCTTTTGCGTGGCGGAGCATCGAGGGTCGATGTCCTCGTGTTTGCGCGAGTGGTATAATATTTATCAAGCGGAATGGCTAACCTATCCATGCCAATTCCGCAGAGGCAGATACGGGAGGAGGAGGCTAGGTCATGACGACTTATATCATGCTCGCCAATCTCAGCGATGCCGGAATCAAGAATGTGAAGGATTCGCCTCGCCGTCTGGACACTGCCAAACAGCTCTTGAAGGACATGGGTGGCGAGTTCAAGTCCTTTTTCCTCACAATGGGTGAATATGATTTTGTTGGCGTCTATGAGGCTCCGGACGATGCGATTGCGGCGCGGTTCACGCTGCAAATTGGCAGCCTTGGCTATGCGCGAACCAAGACGCTGAAGGCCTTTCCCGAGGCGGCCTATCGCGAAATCGTCACGTCGCTCGGCTGATCTGCACGTTGCCGAAGACCCGCCGCTCGGTCTTTGAGCAGGCTGCGTTGACAAAGTGGCGGGCAGAGGCGGATTGCGGTGAGCTGCACAAATCCGCTTTGGATGCCCGGATCAAGTCCGGGCATGACGTGCTGATGGTTGGCGGCGTGCGTCGTAGCGGATGTCGACTGTAACGCGTACTCCGTCATGCGCGGAGTTGATCCGCGCATCCAGACGAGCCAAGTCGAGGTTGTGCCCAAACCACCCACCGCTTCATGTCGAGCGTGCGTCTTTGGCATTTGTTTTGTCGCGTGAGCAAGGGCTCTCAAGCTGCCTTGGACTCAAGACCCGGCGCGACCGTGAAGCTTGCCTCGGTCTTTGCCTTGATCTCATCGAGCGAGACGCCATCGGCGAGTTCGATGAGGGTCATGGCTTTCCCGTTTTCCTTGTCGATCGTGAAGACACCGAGATCGGTGATCACCATATCGACGACGCCGGAGCCGGTGAGCGGCAAAGTGCAGCGGTGCAGCAGTTTGGGCTGGTCCTTCGCCGTATGTTCCATCACGACGACGACGCGCTTGACGCCGGCGACGAGATCCATCGCACCGCCCATTCCCTTGACCATCTTGCCAGGGATCATCCAATTGGCGAGATCGCCATTTTCGGCGACTTCCATGGCCCCGAGAATCGCCAGATCAATATGGCCGCCGCGGATCATCGCAAAGCTGTCGGCGGAAGAAAAATAGCTCGTTGTCGGCAGTTCGGTGACGGTCTGCTTGCCGGCGTTGATGAGATCGGGATCCTCTTCGCCTTCATAGGGAAAAGGCCCCATGCCGAGCATGCCATTCTCGCTTTGCAATTGCACATCCATTCCGGCGGGAATGAAATTCGACACCAGTGTCGGGATCCCAATGCCGAGATTGACATAAAATCCGTCGCGCAATTCCTTGGCCGCACGCGCCGCCATCTGATCCCTCGTCCAGGCCATTTTCAAATCCTCCTCATGCCGCCGCGCGCGGGCGGGTTGTCCGCTTCTCGATCAATTTTTCAATATTCGGCACATGGATGATCCGATGGACGAAAATACCCGGGGTATGGATCGCATCGGCGTCGAGTTCCCCTGCTGGCACAAGATGCTCCACCTGCGCCACAGTCAACTTACCGGCGGAGGCCATCATCGGATTGAAGTTCCGCGCGGTTTTGCGATAGATGAGATTGCCTTCGGTATCGCCCTTCCAGGCATGAACGATCGAGATGTCCGCGACGATTCCGCGTTCCATGACATAAGTTTCGCCATCAAACTCGCGGACCTCCTTGCCTTCGGCAATGATGGTCCCAACGCCGGTTTTGGTGAAAAAGGCCGGAATGCCAGCGCCGCCTGCGCGAATCCGCTCCGCCAAGGTGCCTTGCGGGTTGAATTCGAGTTCGAGTTCCCCGGCAAGAAATTGCTGCGCAAAAAGCTTATTCTCGCCGACATAGGAAGAAATCATCTTCTTGATTTGCCGAGTCTCAAGCAAAATGCCGAGACCCGCGCCATCGACTCCCGCGTTATTGGAGACGACGGTCAGGTTTTTCGCCCCAAGTTCGTGGATCGCCTTGATCAATTTATGTGGAATGCCGCAGAGACCGAAGCCGCCCGACATGAGCGTCATGCCGTCCTTGAGTACGTCGGCAAGAGCCGAACGAGCATCCGGATAAATCTTATTCATGCGCATGATCCCCGGGTACGAGCGCTTCCTGTAACAAGAGCCGCAAACAGCGGCTCCTGGTTCCTTTCTCGAATTTTCGCCTTTTCAGAGGGTTGAGCCGAAAATTCGAGAGCGGTGCCAATAGTAGTTCTCTATCACCGTTGGCATTAACCATTGTGGCGCAAATTTGCGTTTGGCGGAGACCGTAAGGCCAGCATCGCAGCTTTGCAAGATGAACGAAAGTCACGTGAAGGGCAAACTTCATTGATACAAGGGTTCACAGAAAAATAGAGCGTCTTCGGGAGGCAGGGGCGGGGTCCGGTAGCGCCCGCCGCTTTGCGTCATGGCGCAGGCGGGAGGCTGCGGCGGCACGGTGAAGTCCAATACCGATCCCCCAAGCCAGTAAGCAGGCATCAACGGCGTGATTTGATCAAAGGGGCCGGGAATGATTCCGGAATAGGCATAAGGGCTCGGCCATACGAAGGGTTTTACAGCCGGCCTTGAGCTTGCTCCCGCATGCCGATGCGCCTTGTGTGGTCCGGGCTCTGCTGCGCCCGCCCTATCGTGGAATAAAGCCGGTGACAAGCAGAACGAAGCCACGACAACCAATGTCATCCGAACCCGCGCAGCCGAAACTATGCTGGCAATCATTTCGACCTCCTTCTCTCGCGCGACGCGTTTTGGAAGGGCGGATCAAATCTGCTCGGGCCCGTACAAGGGCACGCGCCGGAGGGTTTCATCCTGCCGCAATCTTGAGTAGTTATATATCAGGGGCCGAGGAAAGCGATGCCCCC
>DASQCU010000413.1:0-4577 GCA_035634575.1 Beijerinckia sp. | reverse complement strand
TTGCCAATATGATGCGATTGCTGCATCAGGCGGAAGGCATCGCCGATTTCGGCGGCCTCGAAGGTCCGGTGCGGCAAGGGCGCCAGAATGCCTTTGGCGAACAAGGCCATGACGTTCTGGAAGAGCTTTTTCCCGGCCTTGGCATCATTCAGGATCAATTGATCGAGGTCCACGCCAAAATAGGAGAGATTCTGGCGGAAGGGTCTGAGCCCAATCGGCGTATTGGCGACATAATCGCGTTTGCCGAGTTCGATGAAGCGGCCGAAGGGCCTGAGCAGGCCGAGACTGCGCTCCATGGCTTCGCCCGAGAGGCTGTTCAGGACGACATGGACGCCGTCGCGCGTTGCGCGCCGCACATCATCGACGAAAGCGCCGGAGCGGGAATCGAAGACATGCTCGGCGCCGAGCATTTTCAATAAGGCGCGCTTCTCCGGCGAGCCGGCCGTCGCAATGACCCGGGCACCGCGCCATTGGGCGATTTGCAAGGCGGCGAGCCCGACGCCTCCAGCCCCGCCATGAATGAGAACCCATTCCCGCCGCTTCAGATGAGCGCAGGTCACGAGCGCATAAAAGGCGGTGAGGAAGGCGACCGGAATTGTGGCGGCGGTAGCGGCGGAAAGTCCTTCAGGTGCCAGCGCGACAACATGGGCCGGGACAATCACATGCGTCGCAAACCCGCCGCGTGCGAAGGCAATCACCCGGTTGCCGGGCTTGAAGCCCGCCACTTCCGGACCAATGCGAAGGACGGTTCCGGCGCATTCGAGACCCATGGTCGGCCCGGCAAAGCCATTCTCAAGAATGGAGGGCGGCAAGATCCCGAGTGCAAACATCACATCGCGGAAATTGAGACCCGTTGCTTCGACCGCGATCTCGACTTCACCCGGTCCGGGTGTCTGGCGTTCCGTTGGAGCCCAATGCAGGCGGTCGGTTCCTGCTCCCTCGCCGCGTTCGAGCCGCGCTGCTTCGGCGATCGTCTGACCAGCATGGCCGCGAACGTCAGGGGCTTCGAACCGGAGAACATTGGTTCCTTGCGCACGAAGGATAATGTCGGTCTCGCCGGTTTTCGACAAGATGAGATCGCGAAGCCGCCCGGCCGCGTCTTCCAACGGCAAATCCGGTGCGATCGTGACGCGATGCACTTCGAGCATCGGAAATTCATTGGCGAGCGTGCGTGAAAATGCCGCGAGTCCTACGCCAATATCGCTTTCGGTCCCGGCTTCCGGCCCGCCTCCTGTGACGATCCAGATTTTTGCTTTGCGCAAGGCAAGGCGATCGACACAGCGCTTGAGACAGAGACACTGGTGTGTCAGGGCTTCGACTGGCAAAAGCCCGGCGGGCATTGGGCTCGCGATATAAACGATCAATTCCGGCGTCTCGCCGGTGGCGAATGAGTCGAGTTCGCTATCAGGCGTCAGAGAAGTGTGGAGTCCCGAGGTCTCCAGCAGCCTTGCCAAGGGAGGCGCCACCGCACCGCCGGTCTCGAAATTATCGGTGATGATCAGGGCCTTGCCTGACCCGTGCGACTCAAGGGCTATGTCCGCGATTTGCCCGGTCAGCAGGAATGCGGCGCCAGTGGGGGTAGACAAAGTGTCGCTTATGACATCGGTCAACCCGGCCAATGCGATGCGCTGGACCCACGCCTTGTCGCTGAGGATCGCCCCCAGGGGCTGTCCTGAGACGGTTTGCTCGAACCAGGCGGGATCGAGACCGAAGGTGAGGTCGCGATAGAAGCGCGGCGCCGGCTCGATTGCGCAAAAGACTGTACCCGGCGAAAGCAGGTCACGCAGGCTCGACCAGAGCGAAGGGTCCCGCAAGCTGCGATGGAGCGCATCCACCCCGATGACGAGGTCGAAAGGCCCGCTGGCCTCGGTGAGTTTTTCGACGAGTTCGACCCCATCATTGGGTCTGAATCCAAGCCTCGCGCGTCCCGCACGCCGCCTGTCCGGCTCGAAAATCGTGAGCCGCGCGCCGCTCTTTCGTGCGAGGGAGAGGGCGCGTGTGGAGAGGGGGCCGTATCCGATTTGCAGGATTCGCAAGGCGCGGTCTTGCGGCCAGGAAGCCAGCGAATGCTGCAAGAGATCCGCCAAAAGCGAGGCTGAATGGGTCGGCTGATCGCCGCCAAGTTCAAAGCCATCAACAGCGAAACCGGCGATGCCTGCGGACAAAGCTTCAAGATCGCCCGCGCTGAGCCTTTGCAGGGAGACAGTGGCGCTTGCCGCCAGCAGGAGTTCGGCGGAGCATTCCGGATGATCCGATGCGATGGTTTCGAGAATCGCGTCAGGTTCCGGAAGGGCGATCGATTCGTCGAGCGATAATCCGGTTGCGTCGCGCTTGAGGAGACCCGAGCTTTCGAGCGCCGCAAGCAGATTGGCGAACCAGGATTTTGCCGAAATTGGCAGGAGACCCGCCGCAGCGAAGGATTCCGCGTCGAGCCCGGCTTTTTGCCCGAGGGCGCGGACGAGCGCGACTGCCGCTGCCGTCGCCCATCCTTCCAGAAGCGTAGCGCTTTGCGACGCCGTCGCGGCTTCAGAATCGGCAAGCAGGTTCTTGCCGAGCGCGCGCAACTCATCTGCCCTCAGCGCAGCGTCATTGCGCGCGGCAGTTGGCTCGCTGGCGAGGATCTGGCGTTGATAAAGCGCATGGCTCGCCAATTCCGCCTGCCGCGAGGATCGAAACGCCTGATAGCGCGCGCCGCGCAAAATCGCGACAAGCTCACCCGCCTCATCCACGAGCACGTAATTTGCGATGATGGCGCGCTCGTTACAGGAGACAATATCGATCCGGGCGCGGGCAATCGCCGTGCCCGGCTTCACGAGCCGGACCTCATCGAAACGAACCGGAACGAAGGCGGTTCTGCGATCTTTGCCCGTCAAATCAGCGAAGGTCAGAATGAGGCCGTGGAAACAGGAGTCAAGCCGCGCCGGATCAAGGCCAAAGACAGAGGCCTCTGTTGGCGCGATGAGATCCACCATGATCACCTCGGCCGGGAGACGCGACGCCGATGCCACATTGCGAAACGCGGGGCCAAATTGAAGGCCAGCCTGCCGCGCAATCGCGTAAAGCTCGTCGCCCGCGATGTCTTTCCGGTCTGATTCGGGGAGTGTCGCGGACTCGGCAGCGGCGCCCGCCTCTTTCACGATTCGCGCGACCGCATGGAGCTGCCAGGGCGTGTGGCCGAGGCGCGGACGGCTCGAAATCTCGATGAAATTCAAGGCCGGCGTGAGGCGGCAGGAAATTTCGCGCGATCCTTCGCCGCTCAAATGGAGGGGCGAAAAAATTTCAAGATCGGTGATCGTTGCGCCGTCTGTGCCAAGCCAGTCGCGCGCGACGGCAATTGCCATTTCGACAAAGGCCGAACCGGGCAAGACGACCTGCCCGTCGATCTGATGATCTGCGAGCTGCGGCACGAGCAATGTATCAATGACCGAATGCCATTCGAGGCTGTCGGCCGAATAGCGCGCGCCAATGAGGGGATGCCAGGGCGCGGGTCGGATGATGGCCGCCGCTTCGACGCTCTCCCGCAGGCGATAGTCCTGCCATTGCCAGGGATAGGAGGCGAGCGGAACCGCAGCGCCGGGATCATTGCCGAAAGCGGCGTCCCAATCAACCTTTGCGCCATGTGCGAGAGCCCTGGCGAAGCCGCGTTTGATCGGATCCCCGTCCTGATCCTTGCGATCCAGAATGCTGAAACTGGCGATTGTCTGGTGTGTGGCTTCGACC
This sequence comes from Beijerinckia sp., assembly GCA_035634575.1. Taxonomy (GTDB): domain Bacteria; phylum Pseudomonadota; class Alphaproteobacteria; order Rhizobiales; family Beijerinckiaceae; genus Beijerinckia. The sequence continues at coordinate 857 of DASQCU010000413.1, read as the reverse complement.
GTATCTTTCACATGCGCCAGCAAGGTCGCGGCCGGGCCTATCTCGATGAAAATACGTGCGCCGAGCCGCGCGGATTCGCGGATGGCCTCCATGAAGCGAACCGGCTCGCGGACATTGCGCCACCAATAATCCGCCTTGAGCCGGACCCCTGAGATTTCCTCGCCCTCCACCGTCGAGATGAAGGGAACGGCGCTGTCGCGCGCCACGATGTCCGACAGATCCTCGATGAGGGGCTTTTGCACTGGCTCCATCAATTTGCTGTGGAATGGATAGGCGAGGTCCAGCGGGTGAACCCGAGCCTTGTGCGCACGCGCGACCTTGGATAATCGCCCTAGCGACGCCGAATCGCCCGAAAGCGTGTAGGCGCGCGGACTATTGCTTGCAGCGATTTCGAGATCGGGGAGTTCGGCGAGAATGAGCTCAATCGTTTCGGGGGAGCCGAAGACGACCGCCATCTTTCCTGTGTCCCGCGTCAATTCCTGATGCAGGCTGCGGAAATGAATGACGTGAACCGCATTTTCCAGATCGAGAATGCCAGCGGCTTCCGCCGCCGCGACTTCCCCGACGCTATGGCCGAAGACGAAAGAGGGCGCGAGCCCTTCGATCTTCAGCGCATGAGTGGTTGCCGACTGAATCGCGAAAAGCAGGGGCTGCGCGATCCGTGTGAGCGTCAGTCTTTGCTCGAGTTCCCCATGATGGAGTTCTTCGGCGAGCGACCAGCCCGCGAGCTTGCCGAAAATGCGGTCTGCTGCATCGAAATGGGCTTTGAAAGCGGCATTCTGGGCATAGGCGGCGCGACCCATTCCGGCAAATTGACTGCCGTTCCCCGAATAAACAAAGGCGACGGGCACTTCACG
>DASQCU010000412.1:0-4334 GCA_035634575.1 Beijerinckia sp. | reverse complement strand
AGGGGCATGCCTATCGTGACGCGCACCGCAAGGCCCATGGCTGCGTCCAGGCCTCCTTTACGGTTCTTGGGGGCTTGCCCCCTGAGCTTGCGCAAGGCGTATTTGCCGAGCCCAAGGACTATTCGGCGATCATTCGCTACTCCAACGGGAGCGGCGCAAGCCAGGACGATCGAACTGGTGATGGGCGCGGAATGGCGGTCAAGGTCCTTGGCGTGGACGGTCCCAAAATATTGACGGAAGATCCTGAAAATTCGACCCAGGATTTCCTCATGATCAACTATCCGGTGTTTTTCGTGCGCAACGCGCTGGATTACGTCGGTTTTGAAAGGGCGCAGCTGCGCGGGAACCTCGGGCTCTTGTGGTGGTTGGGCACGCATATCCTGCACGAGGGGTGGATCGCCACTCGGATCAGCCTCATCCACTTCACCAATCCCTTGAACTCGCGTTATTGGAGCATGACGCCTTCCAAACTCGCGCTCAAGCAGATGAAGTTTTCGGCCGAGCCTTGTGCGGGCAGCCGGTTTGAACCCGGTGTTTCGAATTCGAAGGACTTGCTGCGCGAAAATCTGGAGGCACATCTCGCCAAGCAATCGGCGTGCTTCGATTTCAAGGTTCAGGTCCGGACCGACCCGCGCAACATGCCTATCGAGGACGCTACGATCGAGTGGAGTGAAAAAGCAGCCCCCTTCGTACCCGTCGCCCGCATCGTGATTCCTGTACAGAAGCCGGTACAAGGCGAAGCGTGCGAAGTTCTGTCCTACACGCCTTGGCACACGAGCCCCGAACTGCGGCCCCTTGGCGGAATCCAGCGGGTGCGCAAGGCCGTCTACCAGGAAATCTCTAACCTGCGTCACGAGCTTAACGGGCAGGCGAACCCGCTTGTGAGTTGCGGCGCATCCTGCAACGGATCGCCGGGGGATTCGAGCCTCCCTACGCCTTGACAGGCCAATCGTTCAAGCTCCGCGCCGCTGGACGAGCGCCATTGTTCCAAGAAGCCCCGCCATTGTGAGGGCCGCGCCGGCGAGGAAGGTCGCCCCGGCGCCGAACGCATCCCAAAGCGCCCCCGCGAGGAAGCTCGCGACGAGGAGCGCCACCCCGCCAGTCAGATTGAATATGCCGAAGGCGGTCCCGCGCCGGTCTGAGGGGACTGTTTCCGCGATGAGCGCCGCGAAAAGCCCTTGGGTCATGCCCATATGGAGCCCCCACAGGCCGATGCCGAGCATCGCAATCCAAAGGTTCGTGGCGGCCGCGAGCAAAAGGTCGGCGATGATGAGGGCGCCGAAACCGAGGCATAGCAAGGTCTTGGGCTCCTTGCGGTCCGATAGCGCGCCGACGGGATAGGCCGACAAAGCGTAGATGATGTTCATCACCACCAGGACTAGGGGCGCGAGCGTCGCCGTGAGGCCGAGACTCTGGGCCCGCAGGATCAGAAAGGCTTCGCTGAAGCGTGCGAGGGTCAAAACCGTCGCGACCGCCACAAGACGCCAAAAGGCTGGCGTGAGCCGCTGCAATTCGTCTCGGTGGATCGGCGAAGAAGCCTGGCCCGAAGGTATCGACCGTTTGGGCTCCTTGACGCTCAGGACGAGGATCGAGACGGAAATCAGCGCCGGGACGACCGCGATCCAGAAGACCAGCCGGAAATTGCCGCCGCTCCAGGCCATGAAAATAATCGCGAGAAGCGGACCCGCGAAAGCGCCGACCGTATCGAGAGATTGACGCAGGCCATAGGCCGCGCCACGGACCTGTGGCGGGGAAAGATCGCCGACAAGCGCGTCGCGGGGTGCGCCGCGAATGCCTTTGCCAATGCGATCGACAAAGCGGGCGGCCATCACCAGGCTCGCGGAGGAAGCCAAAGGGAACAAGGGCTTCGAGAGCGCCCCGAGGCCATAGCCGAGAACCGTGAGCAGCTTGCGTCGCCCGGTCCAGTCGCTCAAGGTGCCGGAAAAAATCTTGACGATTGAGGCCGTGGCTTCGGCCACTCCCTCGATCACGCCGACCGTCAGCGTGCTAGCCCCTACAACTGTCACCAGGAAGACCGGCAACAAGGCATGGATCATCTCGGACGAGACATCCATGAAGAGGCTGACGAAACCGAGCGCCCAGACGCCTTTTGGCACGGCTCGCCATCTGGACGAGCCTTGGGCTGAGAGAAGGTCAGGTTCGCCAGAAGACAATGGGCTGCTCCGCCATGGCGCTGCCGGGCGTGTGACCCTATTCCTTCACCTTCAGGTCCTTCAGCTTGGCGAAGACCGAATCGACGTCGAGATCCTCTTCTTCTTCCGGCTCCGGCTGTTTGGCGGGCGCGTGGCCGAAAACATCCTCTTCGCTGACAGGCGCATCATAGGCGCGTGTGGTCACCTCGGCGGGCATGAGCGTCTGGCCGTGGTCTTCCACCACCACATGTGGCCGATCCTTGGCGGCGCGATTGACCTCGAAATCGAGATCCATTTGCGAGCAGAGGCCAAGTGTCACAGGATCGACCGGCGCCAGTGCCGCCGCGTTCCAATGAGTGCGGTTGCGGACTGCCTGCAACGTTGTCTTGGTGGTGCCGGCAAGGCGCATGATCTGAGCATCTTTCAATTCCGGATGGTTGCGCACAAGCCAGAGGATCGCATTCGGCCGGTCCTGTCGGCGCGACAGGGGCGTATAGCGCGCGCCCCGCTTGCGGCTTGGCTCCGGTAAGCGCACCTTGGAGACCGCCAGCTGAAGATGGCGATGTTCATTCTTCTCGGCGGCGGCAATTTCTTCGCGCGTCAATTGGCCGGAGCTGATCGGGTCGTGCCCCTTGATTCCGGCGGCGACCTCGCCATCGGCAATGCCTTTCACCTCGAGCGGGTGAAGTTTGCAGAAATCGGCGATCTGATCGAAGGTCAGCGAAGTATTTTCGACGAGCCAGACGGCGGTGGCTTTGGGCATCAGCGGCGCATTGCTCATGATTTCAAGGTCTCCTGGCGCGCGAAAAAAGTCGATTCCAGCAATTTTGAACGGCCGTGCCGCTCCAAGCTCCCGCCGCGCGTTCATTTTCTGCCGAAAACCGGCAAAGCGTTTCGAGAAGGGAACCGAGGGTCGCGACCCTAGGGTTAGGCTCTCGCCCGAGCCTTGGGCGAGGCTCATGAGCGAAGGCTCAAGTGATTATCCATGACGGGAATATACGACATATAGGCCCTGCCGCTCTCGAAGGCAAATGCCACGGCCAATTGTCGTCGCTCTGTGCAATATATATTTATTCACCACGACTTTCTTTTGCTGCCTGCGGCTTGGGCGGCGTGTGCAAGGGTGGCGGCGCAATTTTGCGCAGCCCAAGGTGCAATAGTGATTCGCTTCGCTTTGCGTTTTATCGGTCTCTTCCTTCTCGCCGGTGCCTTTGCCGGCTTGATCGTCGATGCAACCCGCTCCGTCGCGGCAGGGAGCCTTGTCGTCACACCATTCGGCGAGACGGCGCTCGCCCTTTTTCCCGAAAAATTGAAGCTCATCAAGCCGATCATCGAGGCGCAGGGGCTCCTCCCCTGGCGCGAGTGGGCCATGCTCGTTCTGCTGCGCATACCGCTTGCCTTGGTGATCGGGGGGCTTGGTTGCCTCTGCTTCGCGCTGGCCCATAAGCCGCGTCCGAAAATCGGATTTTCGAGCCGCTGAGCCGCAATTCGCGCCGCTGCCCATTGCGGCATCGTCTCCTTCGGCCCATTCTTTGCGGGATATCGCATTCGCCAAACCCGAAGGGCGCAGCCCATGTTGTTGTTCCGCAAACAGGTCACCATGCCGACTGAAGCCGAGGCATTGCCCGGCCGTCCGGATCCTATTCCCACAGCCGACACGCATTTCGTCAATGGGCATCCATTGAAACCGCCATTCCCGGAGGGAATTGAGACGGCTCTATTCGGGCTTGGCTGTTTCTGGGGCGCCGAACGCAAGTTCTGGCAATTGGACGAGGGGGTTTATGCGACGGCTGTCGGCTATGCTGGCGGCTTTACGCCAAACCCGGCCTATGAGGAGGTCTGCACGGGCAAAACCGGCCATAATGAGGTTGTGCTCGTCGCCTTCGACCCGAAAAAAATTTCCTATGACACTTTGCTCAAGTGTTTTTGGGAGAGCCATGATCCGACGCAAGGGATGCGGCAGGGCAATGATGTCGGCACCCAATATCGCTCCGGCATCTATGTCTATGACGCGGCCCAGCGTGCCGCCGCCGAGGCCTCGAAGGCCGCGTTTGGTCAGGCGCTGCGCGCGGGCGGTTTCGGCGCCATCACGACGGAAATTCTCGACGCGCCGGCGTTTTATTACGCCGAAGCCTATCATCAGCAATATCTCGCCAAGAACCCGGATGGCTATTGCGGCCT
>DASQCU010000411.1:0-4533 GCA_035634575.1 Beijerinckia sp. | reverse complement strand
TATTATGCGTTAAGAAGCTCTAAAGGCGGCGTTTGAGCTGTTTGCTTTCGCCATGACAATCATGTATTTTCGTCATAATTCCTATATGTGGATGTAAAATTTCCGCCCTCAGGCGCGGATTCAACCAAGATGATGGATGATGTTTCATGGCCGGACCCGGACCCGCTCCAAAAATCGTTGAAAATGTCAACATTGATGAATTGAAACAGGGCCTCGCGGATGGGTCCATCGTGCTGATCGATGTGCGTGAGCCGAATGAATATGCGGCGGGGCGCATTCCTGGCGCGAGCCTGAACGCCTTGCAACGCTTCGATCCACAAGCCTTGCCGGCGGCCGAGCCCGGCAAGCGCATCGTTCTATCCTGCCGCGCGGGCGGACGCTCCCTGACGGCTCTGGGTCTGGCTCAAGCGGCTGGCCGTGCCGACATAACCGCGCATTATCCGGGCGGCTTCCAGGCCTGGGCGCAGGCGGGCGAGCCCGTCGAGGTGTGATCGCCCGCCTCTGAACTGTTTCAAAGGCCTCGTCCTCATCCTGAGGAGCCACGAAGTGGCGTCTCGAAGCCTCATCCTGAGGAGCAGGCGAAGCCTGCGTCTCGAAGGATGATTCCAGTGTGCACCGAAGACGCCCTCGTCCTTCGAGACGGCCTTTCAGGCCTCCTCAGGATGAGGGCTTGGGATCGCGCCAGTTCTCAACTCAACATGCAGGTCTTCACCCACCAATTGGGATGCGCGCGGAGTATCGTTTTCTTGGCGCGCGCCGCCGCGCGGCAATCCGGAAATATTGCAAAACAGGTCGCACCCGACCCTGACATGCGGGCGAGGCGGCAGCCGGGAGCGGCGGAAAGCACGCTCAGCACATCGCTAATGATCGGGGCTAGCACGCAGGCCGCATCTTCCATGTCGTTGCGGCCCTTGCGCAGCAGCGTCATGAATGAATCCCGGTCGCGGCTGCCAGCAAAATCCGGATGCGGGCCGAAATGCGTTTGGCTGCCCGGCTTGATGTTCATCCGCGCGAAAACCGCCTTTGTTTCGAGCGGTCGGCCCGGATTGACGATCAGACTCGCCAGTGGCGGTATTTTCAGCAAGGGCCCAAGCTGCTCGCCGAAACCCGACATCATTTGTGCGCGCTTACCGAGGCAGACCGGAACATCGGCCCCGGTTTTCTGCGCCGCCTCCAGAACGCGCGGGTCTTCGAGCGAGAGTGCATTCGCACGCGCGAGAAGGCGCAGGGCTGCAGCGGCATCGGACGAGCCGCCGCCTATCCCTGCCGCCACGGGCAGCCGTTTCACAAGATGGAAAGCGCCGAGTTTCAGGCCCTCGACGCGCTCGGCAAGATTGCGCGCGGCCTTGAGAACGAGATTCTGATCGAGATCGCCAGCAGCCGGGGCTGTCGGCCCCTCGACCGAAAGCCCAAGTGTTTCGCGCTCGACAAAGCTCAGAAAGTCGCCGCCGCGCGAGAAGGCGACGAGGCTTTCGAGTTCATGCCATCCGTCGGCCCGGCGGCCGAGGACGTGCAAAGTCAAATTGATCTTCGCGGGGGCGCGTTCTGTCAGAATGTGGGGCAAGGGGCAAATTGGTCCTGGTCGAATTGATATCCGGCTTAGACCATTTGCAAGGCGAAGTTAAGAACAGCTTCGCCGAACCTTCACACGAGTTTTTTCACCCGCCGTTTTTGCCGTTCGTCGCGTCCGCCGCGGCGGGCTTTTCCTCTTCATCCAGGCCGTGTTCGATCTTCTTCAAGATCCTATCCCTGTCCTCCGGCTCGGGCCCGAGGTCGCGCGCGTGGTTCCATTGGAAATGCGCTTCGAGCTTACGGCCCACCCGCCAATAGGCATCGCCCAGATGATCGTTGATAACCGGGTCCGAGGGTTTCAGATCGATGGCCCGCTCAAGTTCCTTCACCGCCTCGTCATAGCGGCCGAGCTTGTAATTCGCCCAGCCAAGACTGTCGACGATATAGCCATCGGTCGGACGCAATTCGACCGCTTTGTGCAGCATCCCGAAGGCTTCATCGAGGTTCAGCCCCTGATCGACCCAGCTATAGCCGAGATAGTTCAAGACCAGGGGTTGATCCGGGAAGAGCGCGAGCGCCTTTCTGAAGTCGGCCTCGGCCTGCGGCCATTGCTTGTTGCGTTCGTAGGAAATGCCACGGAAATAATAGATCGGCCAATTAGCCTTATCCGACTTGGTGGTGAGATTGAGCGCCTGCGAATAGGTTTCTATCGCGTCTTTATATTGTTTATGCGCCCGCTGCAGATTGCCAAGCGCCGAGAGAGCGTCTTCGTCTTTTGGATGTTCATCGACGACACCCTTCAAATATTTGGCGGCTTCCTCCGGGCGGCCCAGAGTTTCGAGGATCTGGCCGGTCTGTATATCGGCAGTGGTACGCAGCGGATCCTTTTCCGGCACCGTTTCATAGACGTCGATCGCGCGCTCGTTCTGTTTGATGCGCTCGTAAATATCGCCCAGGGTGATGATGGCGAGGCTGTTTTCGGGAGCGAGATAGAGCGACAGCCGCAAATAGATCATTGCGGCAAGTTCATCGCCTTGGCGGCCGCCAGCCGCGCCGAGCCCATAGAGCACTTCAGCCGCGCCTTGCTCGGGGTTTTTCACCAAAGCGTCGAGCGGCTTGCCTGCGTTGAGATCGGCGAGCGCGGCTACGACGATTGGATGGTTGGGAAGGATTTCGTCGAAAGACTTATAGGCATTGATCGCTTCTTCGCGATTGCCGTGCCGCGCCATGAAGCGCGCATAGGCATCGACGAGACGCAGGGTATTCTTATCGGCGGCATAGGCCGCTTTCATCCGCCGCGTGGCCTCGGGCACATTATTGGCGACATCGGCGATGAGGCCCGCATGAAAATCCCGGAAGACCGCGAAACTCTCGTCGCGCAACCTGTCGACGAGATCGAGGGCGCGCTTCGTTTCGTTGCTGCCCTGGTAGGTCCAGGCGGAAAGCAGAGTCGCGGTAATGTCACGCTCGCGCCCAGCCCCGCCCTTGGAGAACTGGGCGCGGGCGGCTGCGAATTGATGCGCCTTGATCGCCTTGATGCCGAGCGCCAGATGCGCGAGACCATTATTCGGGTCATGCGCGATCAGCCGATCGGCCAGGACAAAGGCATCCGGCATATTGCCGTTGGAAACGGCGGCGACAAAGGCGCGTTCGATCAATTGCGGGTTGCGTGGATCAAAGCGCAGCGCCTCGCGGAAAAATGTCGCCGCCGCGACCGTATCGCGTTCGGCGCCCGCGACGAGTGCTGCGAGATAATTGCCGGCGGGGCTCTCCCCCACTTCAAACGGGGAGGCAACGGCGAGGCTTTCGCGCGCGCGCGCCTGCGCCGGAGCCAGGGCGGCTGGCAGGACCAGAGCCGCCAGACTTGTGAGGGCGAAGCCGCGCAGGGCGAAGCGGTAAAAAGGCATGTTGGAGATAAACGACATGCAACCGTCTTTTTGTAAGAGCGCTGATCCCCCAATGGGGGAACCGAAATGAGCCTAAGTGATCCTGCGGAACATGGCCCTTTTGGGTTGATCCGGCAAGTCGGATCGACAATTTCGCGATCAAAGCCTATTTACGGCCGCTCAAGCCTATGCTCAGGTTTGCCCGGGCCGTAACTTATAGAAGATATGGTGTCCGATGATGTCCATTTTCTTCAAGGCCTTGGCCCAGCGCGGCCGGACGTAATTGGCGTGGTAATGGGTCGAGCCGCCGACGTCGGACAGGTAAGTTTTACCTTGGCTGACCGCTTCGGCGATCCGCACGGCGGTGTGCCAGGCATCGGGCTCATTGATTCGCAGCGACTTGCCTTCGCAGGCGAAGGAGAATTGGCAGCCATGATATCGCTGCCGGTTCTGATAAACGACGCCGCAGATCGAGGCCGGATAGAGGCCGCTCGACGCCCGGTTGAGAACCACTTGCGCTACGGCGGCTTGACCTTCCTCGGGCTCGCTGCGGGCCTCGAAATAGATCGCTTCGGCGAGGCAGCGCTTTTCGCGGCCCGCATTGTCCTGATCGATCAAGGCCGCATAATTCGGCCGCGCGCTCATGTCGGGGCGCGGCGCGCCGGGCAGCGAGACGACCTCGACCGGAATCGAATCGGCGGGAGCGGGCGTTGTCGAGGCGAGCGCTGTCGCGCGCGGCGTCGCGGGGGTCGCGCCTTGCATGAGCCGCTCATTGAGCGCCGCCGGACGCATGGTCATGGTGGAGCCGGCCTGGCGCGGCGAGGCATCCGCTCGCGAAGGCGTGGTGGTGGGGGTTTCGCCATCGGGCCAGGGCTCGAAACCGGCGTCACCGTCGAAACTCGCATCCCCTTCCGAGGGGGAAAAGCCGCTGATCGGCCAAGTGTCATCATGGTTGAAGATCAGATCATGCGCGCGCAGATTGGCGAGCCCGCCCGGACCGCGCAAGCGCGTGTCGAAGGTTGGGCGTAGCCCGACCATTGGATCGCCGCGATGGGTGCGATCGATCACCGGAAAGGCGCCGGCATGACGTTTCAGCTCGGCGCGGGGCTCGATTTCATCGGGCAGGCGCTGGAAT
>DASQCU010000410.1:0-5077 GCA_035634575.1 Beijerinckia sp. | reverse complement strand
TCCGGCAAAGGGCGAGATCCGGATCGACGTCGCTGCTTGCGGCGTTTGCCGCACGGATCTCCACGTTGTCGATGGCGAACTGCCGCAACCGCGACTTCCCATCATTCCAGGCCATGAGATCGTTGGCCGCGTCGATATGATCGGCGCGGATGTCGAGGGCTTCACCCTTGGCATGCGCGTGGGTATCCCTTGGCTCGGTCACACTTGCGGCCATTGCCCCTATTGCGCTTCAGGTCACGAAAACCTGTGCGATGCTCCCCTCTTTACCGGCTACACGCGCAATGGCGGCTATGCCACCAAATGTGTTGCCGATGCGCGCTATGCTTTCGCGCTCGGCGAAACAGGCACGGATTCGCAGGTCTCGCCCCTGCTTTGCGCGGGCCTCATCGGGTGGCGCTCGCTCCAGTTCGCGGGCGAGGCCAAGACGCTTGGCCTCTATGGGTTCGGCGCGGCGGCGCATATCGTCACACAAGTCGCCCGCTTTCAGAATCGAAGGGTCTTTGCTTTCACGAAGGCGGACGATACGAAGGCCCAGGCTTTCGCCCTGAGCCTTGGGGCGCAATGGGCTGGCGGTTCGCAGGAAACGCCGCCCGAACCTCTCGATGCCGCAATCATTTATGCGCCGGTCGGCGCGCTCGTGCCGGCAGCTCTCAAGGCGGTGCGCAAAGGCGGCACAGTTGTGTGCGCGGGCATTCACATGAGCCCTATCCCAAGCTTTTCCTATGACATTCTGTGGGAGGAAAGAAAGCTCGTCTCGGTTGCCAATCTCACGCGCCAGGATGGTCTCGATTTTTTGAAAGTGGCAGCCGAATGCAAGATTGTCACTCATACACGCGACTATCCGCTCGCCCATGCCAATGAGGCGCTGTCCGATCTGCGCGAAGGGCGGCTTGAAGGGGCCGCGGTTCTCATCCCCGCGTTTCATTGAACGCTTGGTTTAACGCTCGATCAAAGCTTGCGCGGCATGAACGAGTTCATCGAGCGGGCGGGCCGCATCTAGCCTTGGCCAATTGACGTGACCGGCGCCCTTTTCGATCTGGCCAATGACAACGGCGGGCCCCGCGTCCGAAACATCGCCTTTTCGCGCCGCGACACGCCGCAATAAAATCTCTCGATCCGCATCGAGCCAAATTCCGGTGAATGCGGCCTTCGATCTACGGCCGAGTTCCTCGGCGAGATCACGTTCACCGGCGTTCAGAAAGCTCGCGTCGATGATCATGCTTTGCCCTGTGCGAAGCCCATGTTCGGAGCGAAGCCTTAACTCTGCATAGACCTTCGTAGAGACCTCGGACCGATAAGCTTCGGGCTTCAAGGATTCGAATTCCGGCAAGCCGTGCATTTTCTTGCGCAAACTATCGCTGCGCAAATGTATGGCCCCAGGCGCGCGTCCAATGTGACTCGCCAATCTTTGCGCAAGGGTGCTTTTGCCAGTCCCCGAAAATCCGCCGATCGCGACAAGCCGCACATCCTCTTTCTGAAGAAAGCCGCATGCCGCATCGAAATAGCCGCGCGCATCCGCAACAAGCCTGTGGCGCGCCTTTGCATCTTCGCGGGCCTGCGCCGCCGCGACCTTGGCGCGGATAGCCGCGCGAGAGCTCAGGAAAAGCGGCAGAGCCGCGAGCCCATCAAGGCAGAGCACGTCCTCGCGCGACGCCGCCAGATATCGGTTGAGCAGAAGGTTGGCCTGCGCGTGAAGCCCGCGCTGCCAGAGATCCATAAGCAGGAAGGCGAGGTCATAGAATTTGTCGCAGGTCGCAAAGTCATCATCGAATTCGATCGCATCGAACAGGACCGGCTCGCCCGCGATCAGCACAATATTGCGCAGATGAAGGTCGCCGTGACAGCGGCGTGCTTGCCCCTGTTTCTCGCGCTCGCGAAGCAGCGGCTCAACGCAGACAAGCTCGGCTCTTATATCCACTTGGAAGGCCGCAACGCGCGACGCGTCAAAAATATCGTCGGCTGCGGCAAGATCATCCAATGTGCTCTCAAGCTGATCGCGAAAGAGAACGGTCGCGGGTTTCGCGGCAGGCGCGGCCACTTCATGCGCAGCGGCAATGACCTTTGCCAGCTTTTCAATCAAGGCGAGGTCAAGCTCGCCTTGCCAGGCAAGACAATCCAATGTGGCATTCTCGTCAAAGCGGCGCAGATGGACGGCCCACTCGATTGCATCCCGTGCATCGCCGCCGATCTTCAACTTACCTTGTGGTGTCCGTGTGATGGGCAGCGCAGCGAGATAGAGCTGCGGGGCATTGGCCTTGTTGACGGCAATCTCGCGCGCACAAACCGCGCGCCGTTTTTCGAGGGTCGAGAAATCCATGAAAGGGAAACGGATGTTTTTCTTGAGCTTGTAAACATCCTCGCCAGCAAGAAAGACCGCCGCGCCATGTGTGTCGATGCGCTTGACGCCTGTCTTGAGGCCATGAGTGGCGGGATTGGCCAAAAAGGCGAAGACTTCATCCTGAGAGGCGGGGTCTCTCTTATCGATCATCGGCACCCTCACCTCAAAATACTGGAGCGATGTTCATCGCTCCAGTATTCGCACTTGCCTTCCCTCGGGTCCAGCGGGGGTTGGGAGCAAAACCCCATTCACGCGGAATGGGCCAGAAAAGAGCTTATCCTACGCGCAGATGATCCTCGACCGATTTGACGCCGGGAGCAGCCCAGGCTGCGGTCTCTGCCATGTCGCGCTCGTGCCAGGTATGCACCATTCCTTCGAGCGTGACCTTGCCCTCATGCACGTCGATCGAAATGCCTTGGGCTTCGACCTGCGCATTGCGCCGCAAGGCTTCTTCTATGCGTTTCTTGATGTCCGCAGCCTGCACATTTTGCCTCAGCGTGATGAGATTGACCACGCCCAGCACGCCGCTCAATTTATGGACGTTATCTTCGGCGGCGCGTCGCTGATATTGCCAATCGACCTCGCCGCTCAAGGTCACCCAGCCTTGGGCGACTTTGACCTGCACGGCCTCCTTGGGGATCGATACGTCCCAATCCAATATTGACAGCGCGCGCTTGGCAATTTCGTCATCGGCAGTGTGCTTGCCGGTTGCGAGCCGAACCTCGATCTCCTGCGCGATCGCCCGTACACCACGTACCTTCTTGACGACTTCTTCAGCCTTGTATTTCTGCGCATAAGTCGGCACATGGCCGGTCAGGGTCACGACACCCTCGTCAACCGCCACGCCTATATCCGCAGCGTCGATACTGGGCTCAAAATCGAGTTCGTCGATGATGCTCTGGCGTAAAACCTTGTCGCCCATATCCTCATCCTCCTGCGACAAAATCTGCCGCGTGTTGGGGATCAATCTGCCAGACGGACGAGCGGACTGGTCTGATCTATATCAGATGGTGAGCGTTTTCCCGACGGGAAGATCGCGGCCTTCAGAGCGCAGAGCCCTTTTGCTTTGACCGCTTTATTACTTGTTCGCAATAAATTTTGCGCAATCGAGAGCGAAACGAGCGGGAAGACCCGTCAGATCGTTCCGTCGGGCCATGATGATGCAAGAGGCGCAAGACAAGAGAAAACAGGAGAGGAATTTTGCAACCAGGGTGTGATGGATGAAGAATATTGATAGTTCCTGTGTTCATTGCACATGCGTGTGAATGAACACATTCATTATCCCTCTTCCTTCCGCCCGGACCACCGCACAGCCGGCGTCAACAGCCCTGAAACCAGGAGCTTAAACCAGCTCAACGCATAAAGGCCTAACCCTGCGAGGAGCAAGGGAATCGACGCCGCGGCATAGGCCACCAACGCCAACCACCACAACAGCTGTTTGCTGGAATTATATAGCGGCAATTTCTGCTTTTCCTATTAACACCAGAGCTTTCAGGCAATATAATGGAATTACTTGGTTATGGCTACTATCCTGTGATTGTAAACAATCGCAGGGCGCGTGATCGTGCCAAAACCAAAATTATACCAAGGATTGCAAAAGGCGCCCTCCGCTGGCCATTCCACCGGCCTTCGCCCTTGGTTCCATGAGCCAGTGTCGGCAGGAAAGCTTGCGTGGGGCTTATCACTCGCGAATGAGTGCAATTTGCGACGTGGTTGTGGCGGGCTACGGCGCGAGCTTTGCCGTGATTTCTAGCCCTGCCTTGCGTCCCCTCTGCTTCCCATTCGGATTTTTGGGAAGCACGCCCGAGGAAAGTTACCGGCTGCATGTTTCTTGGTGAGCGCGATGGGATTCGAACCCATGACCCTCTGATTAAAAGTCAGATGCTCTACCGACTGATCTACGCGCTCCCTCAGCGGGAATGGATTTGCAGTAACCTTATCGGCCTGCAGGGTCAATAGAGGCTCACTGCGTATAGTGAGCCAAAGCGACGACCGCCGCGAAAACCACTGCCGAAACCAACGTGGTCCAGACCATCTTTTTCAAAAGCTGGGGCGCGACAGGCGCCCCGGGCTCCGTCCCCGCGACAATCTCGCCCGCCTCGTGCTGCGAGCGCACGCCGAATGGAAGTACAGCGAAAAGCACCGTGAACCAAATCGTAAAGAAAATCGCGCAAGCTGTGGGCGTCGAAAAAGGCATGGGTCACGTCCTGCATTTGGCCCCCCGCCCGCTGTTGCGGATTGATCACTCGCGGCGCAAATCCGCGTGAACTTTCCTCGGCGAAGGCGGCGAAAGATTGCCAACTCTCCATTTATGGCCTGATTATGGCTTTCATCCCATTTTGTTGATTCGCACTTCGAATCCTTCACTCCCGAGGAAGTTGGACATGCGCCGTCGCATTCTGGCAATTGCCAGTGCTGTTGTTTCGTTGCTTGCCGCCGGCAATGCAAATGTCAGTGCCTATGAATATGATCTCACGCGCCAGCCGCCGGCATCCAGCACCGGCGTCGATCTGGACGGAAGGCCCCGCGCGGTCGCGCCACCACGCGAGGTCGTCCCTTACCCGGGCCGATATACACCGGGTACGATTGTCATTTCCACCGAAGAACGACGCCTTTATTATATTCTGCCTGGCAATCAGGCGATCAAATATGGGATCGGCGTCGGCCGCCCCGGCTTCGAATGGAGCGGCACGAAACATATTGCCATGAAACGCGAATGGCCGTCCTGGACTCCGCCCG
>DASQCU010000409.1:0-3648 GCA_035634575.1 Beijerinckia sp. | reverse complement strand
CACGCCTGGAAAGTGTGTATACGGGAGACCGTATCGCGGGTTCGAATCCCGCTCCCTCCGCCAGCCTTGATGAGTTGAGCCGAAAGAGCGCCTCACAACAGCCAACCGCGTGCGGATGATCGTCAGACCCCTAATTTTTGGCAAGACTGGAGAGGGGCATGCGCCCCTCTCGCGAAAAGCTGCGTAAATATCATCGTTATTGAAATTTGGCTCCCGGAGGAGAGCCTATCTGACCGAGCGGATGGATTCGACCTGTCCACCCCCGAGCCATAATGAAGCTCGAGGTAAAACTCGGCGACGCATGGATTAAAATGCCTATCCATACCCCGCCGAGAAGCTGGCAAATCGCTACGTACTCAAACCTGCCGGATCACCCTTTGGACGCCTGAATACGGCGTTCGTGTGATCTGCCATAGAGTTGCCGAATTTTGGCCGAAGCGCATCAGACGTTTGTCCTAGTAAATCCATGAGAACAATGTCCTGTCCTTTTTGCCGTTAAATATCCATAAGCTATAACTTTACAATTAGCAGCAAAAAATTATTAAAAAAGGAAACCTATCGCATTGAATTGCTTTTTATTTAACTTAGCGTGATGTAATCATAAACGATACCAAATGGAAACATCGCTATATGAACAGCTTATCTACGCAGGAGCATTATGTTACGCTTGTGCTTCGAAACGGCTCGACAAAAAAAATTGAGTTTGCGGGATTTTTGCTCAGTTTGTGGCTATCAAGCAAGGTTCTGGGTTGGCGTGCAGGCAAGACACGCATTGAACGATTTTTCAGCTTCGCAAAAAAGTGAATTGCATCTTATACTTCGGTCGGAAAACCGAGCCGCGAAAGGGTGCGTCCACTTCGCTCTTGAGCTTGTACTGAATCAGGAGATTCGGGGAGCTTGGCATGATTGTGGTTTTTGTAGGGGAAAAACGGCGCCTGCTTTCGCTGGCGCCAGGCGGCCGGGACCGGCTTGCCGATCGACAGCTGGGCTTTGTGCGCCATGAGCCTTAACGACCGGCTCCTGGCGGTGATTGACCTCGTCTATGCCGCCGCTCTTGAAGGTGAGCTCTGGCCCAAGGCGCTCACCGAGCTCGCCGACGGGATGGGGGCCGATCACGTCATGATCGGCATACACGACCCCGTAACGAATTTTTTTTCCAATATCGCGCCGCGTACGGATCCCGAGGCCGTAATCAGCTATGCCGACCACTGGGCGGATCGAAATCCGCTATGGCAGCGATCGGCGGCTCTTCCGGTGGGCCGGGTCTTCTCGCCCGACACTCTGATGCAACGCGCGGAATTCATCGCGACACCGTTCTACAACGAGTGGTGGCGGCCGAATCGCTTTGGCTTGGCCACGCTTGGCGTCAATGTGCTTGTCGATGGCCAAGCCTCGGCCATGGCTGGCATCGTGAGGGAAGATGACAAAGAGCCATTCACGGATGACCAGATGCGTTTCTTCGCGGCCGCAGCCAGGCACATGGCCCGCGCGGCGAAAATCCATCGCCAGCTCCGGACGCTGGCCTTGCGTGACGAGATGGCCTTGCTCGCCTTCGAGACGATGCCGCAGGGCGCCTTCCTGGTCGATGCTGCCGCCAAGGTCCTCCATGCCAATGCCGCCGGCCGCGCCGCGCTTGATGCTGCCGACGGTCTCAAGCTTGTCGGAGGGCGCCTGACGGCCGCCGATGAATCCGAGATGCTCGGCAGGCTGATCGCCTCGTGTGGCGAGGGGATCAGCACCGCTTCAGGTCCCGGTGGAGAGTTCAAGATCCGCAGTGGCGCGCGGCGCACGGAGCTCAAGGTGGTTGTGACGCCGCTCAAAGGGCGTGGCACAGCCGTGGGAGTGCCTTGGCTCGGTTTGCGCCGACCCGTCGCGACCGTAACGCTCAGCGATCTGGATGGTGCGCGCAAGCGTCTGGAACAGCGGATGCGCGACCGTTACGGATTAACCTCGGCGGAAGCGGGCCTCGCAAGCGAGATCGCCAAGGGCGACGGCCGCGAAGCCGCGGCGCAGCGGCGAGGCATTTCAGTTTCGACGGCGCGCGCGCATCTCTCCAGCATTTTCGAAAAGACGGGAACCCATCGTCAGGCCGAGCTTGTCCATCTGCTCGCTGAAATGGAGAATTGCACCGCCGACGAAGTCAATCCCTGACCCGCACCCGCGAGATATTTCTCATTCGCGTGAGAGTGGATGGAGATCGCGCACCATGGCCTTCATGCGTTCATCGAGGACATGGGTATAGATCTGCGTGGTTGAAATATCGGCATGGCCAAGGAGTTCCTGCACCACGCGCAGATCCGCGCCATTTTGCAGAAGATGGCTCGCGAAAGCATGGCGCAGCACATGCGGGCTGATTCGTGTGGCGCTGATTCCGGCCGCGACTGCCACGGTCTTGAGATCGCGGGCAAAGGCCTGCCGACTCAAATGTCCGCTCTCGCTGTCGGCTGGAAACAGCCAGGGGCCTGATGCAGCGCCCGGATATTTCTCCTCCAGAAGCGCACGATAGACACGGACTGCCTCGCGCGCAGGCGGCGAAAGCGGCACAAGGCGCTCGCGGCCGCCCTTGCCGCGAATCGCGACGAGGGGCTCGCGGCTGCGCGCCGCGGCCTTGGGCAGGGACACGAGTTCCGAGACGCGCAAGCCGGTCGCGTAGAGAAGTTCAAGAAGGCAGGCTGTGCGTGCCGCCCGCAGGCGCTCGCCATGCGGCCGATGCGCCTCGGTGATTCCCTCCTTCGAGACGGCGAGAAGATGGTCCACCTCCGCGACCGACAGGATTTTGGGCAGCCCCCTGCCGCGCCGGGGCCCTTCGATGATCAGGGCGGGATCATCGTCGCGCATCGTCTCGGCGACGAGAAAGCGGTGGAATTGCCGGATCGAGGAGAGTTTTCGCGCGGCGGAACTCGGCTTCAGGCCCCGCGCCGCCATGCCCGCAAGATAAGTGCGTATGTCGTCGGTGGTCGTATCGAGGGGGGTCTTGCCGAAACGGGCGATCTCGGCCCGATAATCCTCGAGATCGCGGCCATAGGCTTCGAGGGTGTTCTTCGCTGCGCCGCGCTCCGCCGCGATCATTTCAAGGAAGGCGTCGATGAGGGCCTGCGTGCCCTCCTTGCCTTGCTTCCTGGCCACGCAAGCTCCTATTTGTTGAGTTTCGAGGCGGGAATGATCTGGCTCATCTCGCGCGATTGCGGCTCGACGAAAGTGACCAGCGCGAACATCGCCGCATAGGCCAATCCGACGAGAATACCGACAATCAGAAGGAAGCGAATGAGGGTCGGCACGCGATTCTCCCAAGATACCCGCGCCTTGATCGGGCCACATAATGATTAAAACCAAGGGCCGCAGAGGGCGACCTTTGGTTCCTTTCTCGAATTTCCGCTTTTTCAAGGGGATAGCGAAAATTTCCAAGGCGTCCAACGGGCATCCCTTTACGACCGTTGGTCTGAATATCGTTCTTCATGGCCCGTTCGCATTGACCACGCCGCAAAGCTCCTCGCCGTTGGCATGCGTGATCGAGACATCGACCATCCGTCCCGGGGGAACCGGGCCAAGCCTGACCGGGGTGAAATCCTCGGCGCGGCCGATCCCGCCACGCTCAGTCAATACCCGCAAGGTCTTGCCGATTTGTGAATTCAGATGGGATTCGAGCGC
>DASQCU010000408.1:0-2098 GCA_035634575.1 Beijerinckia sp. | reverse complement strand
AGCCGACGAGATGTTGCGGCGGCGGCTCATTTGGCGGGACGCTCGTCGGTTGCAGAATATTCTCGATACGATGGAACATTGAAATTCCTAAAATCGCGCATTGGGCAATCCTGTGGCGCGCAGGCGTAGATATTGTCGCATGTGCCGATGCGCCTCTCATGCAAGAATGAAGCGCATTCAGGCGATGATCTATACACTGATCCGTGAGGATTCAGGGTTCCTTTGGAACGGTGGTATATTATAGCCGGTTTATTGCTTCGATTTTTCGACCACTCCCACAATCGGCCCAAGCTTCGACCAATCGTCTGTGCGCTCAAGTGCTGGCACGAAAAGGTTCGAGACCGACCCGTCGAGATAAAGTGCATCGGGACAGCCGAGCTGGTCGCGAAAGAAGCTCGCGAAGGCAAAGAAGGTCACAGGGTCCTCCGAGATTGCGAAGACCACGATATGTCGCTCCCGGACACCGACGCCATTGCGGATCTTTTCCGATGTTCCTGAAGCCTTGATCTTCGGATGCACTGTGCCATCCATCACCAGCAAAGGACCGGATTGGGTGGCATAGTCGGGCGCGAGCCCCGATTTCAAAAAACGCGAGGTTTCCATCACGCCTGCGCTTTTGCCTTCAGCCCCTTTGGCGCCGATGTAGAAAACCCCGTTTGGCTTCAAATGGAAATTGCCCGGTCCGTTTCGCATATTGGCGGCGCGGACCATGTGGCCGTGCTCGATATAAAGCCCGACCGGAGCTAAGCCTGAATCGAACATTCCGGCGTTCATGCCGAACGCCAAGGTCTCGCCCTTGGCCCGCAGTTCGGTCAGGATCGGGCTGAAGCCACCATAGGGTTTTCCTTCCGGGTCTTGCCAGAAAAGCCGGAGATCGGCCTGCCTTGTATCGAAAGTGCAGACGATGAAGCGATGATCTTCGTGGCCGATCCGCCGGCAGGCCTCTTCCCTGCTGGTCTGGCCGTGAGCCAGGAGGAGGAGAAGGGCCAGCATGACACCGAGCGGCACGACCAGACGCGTCTTGACGAGCTGAAAGCCGATCTTGAGTTTAAGAAAACTGAACACAGTTGAAGCCCTGATTTTAGTTTGACTAAACATCCTGAGGGCGTAAGATTCAACCCATGAAACTTGTGGACTGGCTGAAGCAGAATAATGTGACTCGCTCAGATTTCGCGCGGCGGGTTGGCCTTTCCAAAGGCTTGATTTCGCAGATCTGCAACCAGGATGATGCCTGGGTTTCACGGGAGACGGCTGAGCTCATCTTGCGCGCGACCGGCGGCGCCGTCACGCCCAACGATTTTCTGAGCTGCGGCCAAAGCAAGGAGACGCTCGTCATGTCACATTCGGTCTCTCAGGCCATCGAGGCCATTGCGCGGGGCGAAATTGTCATCGTCACCGATGATGACGACCGCGAGAACGAGGGCGACCTCATTTGCTCAGCGTCCTTGTGCACCCCAGAGAAGATGGCCTTCATCATTCGCAATTGCTGCGGCATTGTCTGCGCGCCGATCACGGCCGAGGATGCCAGACGCCTGCATCTCCAGCCCATGGTGGCGGCCAATGATGCGCCGCTCGGAACCGCCTTCACAGTGTCGGTCGATGTCAAACATGGTTTGACGACAGGTATTTCCGCCGAACAAAGGTGCAATACGGTTCGCTCTCTTGCCAATGGCAATATGGGGCCAGGCGATTTCGTGCGGCCGGGTCATGTCTTTCCGCTGATCGCGAAGGAGGGCGGGGTTTTGATGCGCTCCGGCCATACCGAGGCGGCGGTCGATCTTTGCCGCCTGGCAGGTTTGCCGCCCGTGGGCGTCATCTGCGAACTCGCCAATGACGATGGCACGGTCATGGCTGGGGCGCAAATCGCGGCCTTTGCTGAAAAACATGGATTGAAGCGTATTTCGGTGGCCGATCTCATCGCCTATCGTCAGGCACGCGAAAAGCTCGTCGAAAGGGTCAAAACCTTTTCCGTTGACGGTCCGAGCGGGCCGCTGATCGGCTATGCCTACAGGACGTGTTATGATCCCGTGCAGCACTTCGCCTTTGTCCAGGGCGAAATAGGCGATGGCCGCGAGGTTCCGACACGGCTGCACCGGGT
>DASQCU010000407.1:0-4345 GCA_035634575.1 Beijerinckia sp. | reverse complement strand
CGATGTATTGCAGAATCCGACAGTCCGTTTAAAAATCAAGGTGGACCATCACCGGAACATGATCGGACGGGCGCTCCCAGCCGCGACTCTCCTTGAGAACCTGCATTCCGCCAAGGCTCGCCTTGAGGCTTTCGCTGACCCAGACATGATCGAGACGCCGCCCCTTGTTAGCCTTGGCCCAATCCGGCGCCCGGTAACTCCACCATGTGTAGAGTTTCTGCTCGACAGGCACATGATGGCGCAGCGCATCGACCCAGGGGCCGGCGTCGAGCACGGTTTTCAGCCTTTCCACCTCTATTGGCGTATGGCTGACGACCTTCAGGAGTGCCTTGTGGCTCCAGACATCGGTTTCGAGCGGTGCGATATTGAGATCGCCGACCATGATCGCATCCCTGCCCGCGATCCGATCGGTCGTCATCCAATGCGCCATCTCGTCGAGAAAAGCGAGCTTATGGGCAAATTTCGGATTGATGACCGGATCCGGCTCGTCGCCGCCTGCCGGCACGTAGAAATTATGCAGATTGATCGCGCGGCCGCCCGCGGCCTCGGGATGGAAGGTCACCGCGATGTGGCGGGCATCGCCCTTTTCGCAGAACTCGCGCCGGTCGATTTCCGAAAACGGGATCTTCGAGGCGATGGCGACGCCATGATAGCCCTTCTGACCGTTGATCGCGACATGATGATAGCCGAGCTTGTGGAATTCGCTGAGCGGGAACTCGGCGTCCCGGCATTTGGTCTCCTGCAGACAAAGAACGTCGGGGGCATGTTCATTCAGGAAACGCGCGACGAGATTGATGCGCAGGCGAACCGAATTAATATTCCAGGTGGCGAAAGTCAGGCGCACTTCGAGCTCCGGGCGGAAAGCGCGCCGGTCATATTTGGCCCTTGGCAAGACAAGTTGGGGAAACCGGCGCGGGTGATCAGCGAGAAGCCGACAGGCAACCGCTCAATGGTTTCAGATCATGCTGAGGCGCGCGCCGCAAGTGCAAAGCGCCTACCGCCCACAGGCAACAGCATTTTTGGGACAGACGCGCCGATCCGGGCAAAAAGAAGGGCGCCCGGCCTGGGACCGGACGCCCCCTTTGCAGCGAAACAACACCGGGAGGGGACCGGCATGACTGGCCTGGACGAACGGGGGATACGTCAGGCCAGTTGTATCGCTCGCATGCGCCAAAGATAGGGATGCGGCGGACCCTGTTCAAGACGATCTGGCAGGGAATCCGGCGCAATTTGGCGTCAATTATTCGTGTTCACAGACGATCGCGCGTGAGCTGGAACAGGGCCGGATCGGGTTTCTGGGTAAGATCGACATTGAACAGCGAGACCAGCGTCTCATAGCCTTGCGGATCGGTCACCTGCCATTGTTTGAGCGTGAACTTCGCCGGGTCGAAGACAAGCTTGACGCGCGATGTGCCGCCGAAGGTGGAGGAATCCTCGATTGTGATCGTCACGGCCGTAGGCTCGCTCGTCACATCGACGATCTTGGTGTCGCGGGCAAGATCCAGCTGATCCTTCAAAAGAAATTTGAGCGGCGTCTGGCTGATGAAATAGACGTCCTTGGTTGCGGTCTTGCGATCATGCACCGCGACCGAAAGACCGTCGGCGACAATCTCCAGCGTTGCCGGAGCGGCATATTCGAAACGCAATTTGCCTGGCCGCTGAACATAAAGCTTGCCTTCCGTGCGCTTTCCATCGCCGCCGATCTGGACGAAATCGCCGATCATCGTCGTGGCAGAGCTGAAATAGGCGTTCGCCTTCTGGAGGGCCGTCGCAGGGTCGATCGGCACGAAGGGCTTCGCCGGGGCAGGGGCGTTGGCCGTGGCGCCGGGTTTAGGCGCTTTCTGAGCGGTCGGCTGGGCCTCGGCGGAATGCGGCGCCGGATTCGCGAAGCTCGTGTTCATCAAGCCCGGATTCATCAGACCAAGGCAAAGGCCAATGCAGGGTCCGAAAATCCGTGGTGCCGTCCATGTCATGAAAGCTGCCTCGTGTGATCGCAAACGCGAGCGAAAAAGAAGTCCCGATCTTTTACGTCAGCACTCGCCGAAATAATCGTTATTGGACCGCTCTTTGAAGGAGCAAATTGTTGAAGTTTGGCAAATCGTTCCAAATCCAACCCATTTGCCGAAAAGTGTCCCCGTATTTCTTCGCAATCAGGGTATATTCCGCCGAACTTATGGCAAGTCACTGCCGTTCCGCCGATAATCCGCAAATCCTTTAAAGTTCGAGTCTATAAAAAGCCTGTTTCGAAAGTGCCTTGCCGCAAATGGTTAGGAGAGTGACAATGTTCAAGTTCAAGACGACGCCCGGGCTTCTCGCCGCCGCGCTCGCAGGATCTTTTCTATTCAATATTCCAGCGCGCGCCGAGACGATCACGTTCAAGACGGAGCTCACCGCTGGCGAAGAAACCCCGCCGAATACCAGCAAGGGAACCGGCACCCTGACGGCCACCTTCGATACTGAAACCAAAAAACTCGCATGGACAGTGACTTACTCAGATATGACCGGCCCGGCGACGGCGGCGCATTTCCACGGGCCAGCCGATAGAGGGCAGCCGGCTCCCCCGATAGTGACCGTCCCGGTCGACAAGAATCCGATCGTTGGGTCCGCGACCTTGACCGATGCCCAGGCCAATGAGCTTGCCAACGGCAGGGTCTATTTCAACATCCATACAGCGGAACACGCGACAGGCGAAATCCGCGGCCAGTTGCTGAAGGGAATGTAAGTTTTCTTGCCGGCGGTCGCGAAGAATGACCGCTGGCGCCACACGGCTTTTTTTCGCAACTTGCCTGAAGTCTAGAACGTTCTCCATCGCCCTTTCATAGAGGCGCGGCGATTTCCAGTCACGCCGAAGGAGGATGACGATGCTCGCGTTGAAAGCCTCCCCGCTTTTCTTGGTCGCCGCGCTGGCAAGTCCTTTCGCTTTGAGCCAGCTGGCGAGCGCCGAAATGATCCACTTCAAGGCCGCTCTCGACGGCGGCCAAGAGGTCCCGCCGGTCAACACTAAGGGAACCGGCAGTCTGATGGCGACCTTCGACACCGCGACGAAGAAGCTCGACTGGACTGTCGATTATTCCGGATTGACCGGGCCGGCGACAGGGGCGCATTTCCACGGACCTGCTGGCATGGGCAAGAATGCTGACGTTCTGGTCCCTGCCTCGGGGGGCAAAAATCCGATTTCAGGCTCCGCAACCCTCACCAATGCGCAGGCCAAGGATCTTCTCGACGGCAAACTCTATTTCAACATCCACACTTCGGCCAACAAGGCCGGCGAAATCCGTGGCCAATTGGAGAAGGGGATGTAATACGATTTCCGGTTGATCTGTTCGTGGATCAACCGGAAATCGTTAAGCCCGCGCGGCGCGTGAGCGAAGACGAAATCCATCGCGAAGCGATCAAACGGATTTCGTAACAGCCCCTTTATTCGCGGCATCTTCCGGCTTACCTGAAATGGCCCGAGACTCGCTTTGTCTCGCCGCCACCTTTAGGATCTCAGATCGTGCCGGAACTGCCTGAAGTCGAAACCGTGCGTCGCGGACTGGAGCCCGCGATGGTCGGTGCGCGCTTCACCGCGATCGAGCAAAAACGGCCGGATCTGCGCTTTCCCTTTCCCGATAATTTCGCCGAGCGATTGACCGGACGCAGGGTCGAAGCCCTCGGTCGGCGCGCGAAATATCTTCTCGCCGATCTCGATGACGGGGAAGTCCTCGTCATGCACCTTGGCATGTCGGGTTCGTTTCGCATCGAGGAGACGGAAGGCGGTCCTGGCCATTTTCAGGCGGGTGGCGTGAAGAACGCGGCGCATGATCATATCGCCTTCCTGCTCTCGACAGGCACCAGGATCGTCTATAACGATCCGCGCCGCTTCGGCTTCATGCAGCTCATTGCCCGCCACGGCCTCTTTGCACACCCTCTTTTCAAAAATGTCGGCATCGAGCCGCTTGGCAATGAGCTCGATGGCACCGTTCTGGCGGGACTTTTCGCGGGCAAGACGACCTCGCTCAAGGCGGCGCTTCTCGATCAGACCATGATCGCGGGTCTCGGCAATATTTACGTTTGCGAGGCCCTGCACCGGGCGGGCCTCTCGCCGCGCCGCGCCGCTGGCAGCCTGGCCCGCAAGGACGGCAAGCCGACCGAGCGCGCGCATCGTTTGGCCTTGGTCATTCGCGAGGTGCTGGAGGAGGCAGTTGCTGCGGGCGGCTCATCCTTGCGCGATCATCGCCAGACCAATGGCGCGCTCGGCTATTTCCAGCATAGTTTTCGTGTCTATGACCGGGCCGAACATCCGTGCCCGCGGCCCGGCTGCGGCGGTGTGGTGCAACGCATCGTCCAGTCCGGCCGCGCGACC
>DASQCU010000406.1:0-2693 GCA_035634575.1 Beijerinckia sp. | reverse complement strand
GGCTAAGGCCGTTAACGCGGCAAGAGAGAAAAATGCAATAAAAAGCTTGGCCTTGATACCGAACTGCACATGTGAACCGGTCGCAACCGCGCTTTGATTCAGCGAAAGCTCAATGGAGGAATCGTGGGCCTGGACGAGTGTCATTTGTCAAGGCGAGCTTGCGGCGCGGCAGGGCCAGCTCGAGGCTCCTGCCATCTGACATCCGCATTGCTTAACCTCTCGACTGCCTTGAAGCTCCCGTCCGGTTGGATCACCGTGAGATAGACGGTATCCATTCCTTGATTGCTGGCCGGTCCATAGGCCAGCGTTACGCCGTCGAGGTCGAAGACGCCTACGTTCTTGATGATCGCGAGAAATCCGGCACGGGTTATTGGGTTTTCAGAGCGATTTAGCGCTTCAACGACCAGCCGGCCCGCGACGTAGCCTTCGAGCGATACGAAGCCCGGCCTCGCGCTCGGATCCACTGACTTCAGTGCCCTCTGATAGCGCGCGATAAGGGGAATGTTCGTGTTGTTTGGAAGCGGAACGACCTGCGTTACCACCACACCCTCGCCGTCGTGACGGAGTTCTTCGGCCAGCGGCTCGCTACCTACGAACGAGATGTTCACAAACACCGCATCCAGCTTGATCATGTGCGCGAGTTTGATGAATTCGGCGCAGGGCTTATAAGCCCCCACCATAACTACCGCCTGCGGATGACCCCTTCGAATGGCCAGCAAGGCTCGCTTGACGGCGGTCGTACCACGCATGTACGTGCCTTCCGCTACCAGCGCCAAGCCTCGTTTTTCAAGAGCCCGTTTCACCCCATCGAGGCCGGCGCGGCCGAATGAATCGTCTTGGTACAGAATGGCTATGAGCGAGACCCCAAGGTCGGTTGTCAGATGTTTGATCCATGCCTCAGTTTCTTGGCCGTATGAGGCGCGGACATTGATAACGTTCGTCAGAGACGGATCGCGCAGAAAGTCAGCGCCCGTGAATGGCCCGATGAAGGGGACCCCTCGTTCCGTTGAAATTGGCTGCACCGCCTTCGACGTGGGAGTTCCTACTTCTCCGATCAGGGCAAAAACCCCGTCCTTTTCGATGAGCTTGTTTGTGTTGGCAATCGCGGCTTCCGGTTCGTAGTCATCGTTGTACGAGATCAGCTCGAGCCTGCGGCCGTGAACGCCTCCAGCGGTATTAGCCTCATGGAAGGCGGCCAATATGCCTTCGCGCATTCCTACGCCGAGGGCCGCCGCCGGCCCCTTCAGGGCAGCAGACTGGCCAAACACGATGCGGTCATCGAAAACGCCAGGGTCAGCCCGCGTGGGAAGCGCCCCAAGCAGGCTCAGGAGGATGAGTGCAGCTGACGTGGCTGTCGCATTCAGACGCGAGACCGGCATGGGATTCCCCCCGCGCTGTCTGGTTCCAACAGTTCGGTTCCAACTCAATGCTCAAAGTTCCACCGGCGCAACAATTTTATTGGGGTAACCGTGCTGTCCCAAGTTTGGCGCGCGTCGCCGAGCGCGGCGGCCATCACGGCGCGCCTCCGGCCGACGAGGCGAGCAGCCCCTCAACCCGCGCCTTAATCGATCGCATTGGTGATCCGCCTCATGCGGCCATCGAGATAGCTCTCAAGCTCGCCGGCGCCGAAATATGCCTTCGCGCATTCCTACGCCGAGGGCCGACGCCGCCCCTTTCAGGGCGGCAGGCTGGCCAAACACGATGCGGTCATCGAAAACGCCAGGGTCAGCCCCCGTGGGAAGCGCCCCAAGCAGGCTCAGGAGAATGAGTGCAGATGCCATCGTAACCGGAGGGGAAGACGCAATTCGCGCTTTACAGCAGGCGACGAAAACCATTCCGATCGTTGCGCTGGCAGACGATATGCTTGGGAACGGCTTCGTGAATTCGCTTTCGCGGCCAAACGGCAATACGACGGGCGGTAGCATCCTCGCGGTCGGTCTCTACGCGGCGCGCATCCTGAAAGGAGAGGAGCCCGGGTCTCTTCCGGTCTTGCAGCCGACTAAATTCGAATTCGTGATCAATATTCGAACCGCCAAGCTCCTTGGGCTGGTCTTTCCACCTAGCTTCATCTCTATTGCGGATGAGGTGATCGACTAGAACGAGGATTGGATCATGGCACCGTCGGCCGCCAGATCCGCGAGACGCTGCGATTGCACCAGGGACTGGACAAGGAGGTCGCCGAGGCGCGCGCCGTCGAGATGCTGACGCTGGTTGGCATCCCTGAACCGGCGCGTCGCGTGAGCGAATATCCGCATCAGCTTTCGGGTGGCATGCGCCAGCGCGTTATGATTGCGATTTCACTTGCCTGCAATCCCAGGCTTCTGATCGCCGACGAGCCGACCACGGCGCTGGATGTCACGATCCAGGCACAGATCCTGCAACTGATGCTGGACCTCAAGCGCCGCGTCGGTGCGGCGGTCATCTTGATTACCCATGATCTTGGCGTGGTTGCCGAAGTCGCCGAGCGCGTCATGGTCATGTATGCCGGCCGCAAGGTAGAAGAGGCGCCGGTGGCCGAGCTTTTCCGCGCACCGCTTCATCCCTATACAAGGGGGCTGCTCGGTGCGGTGCCCAAGCTCGGCTCTTCGCTCTCCAGTGCGGCACGACGTCTTGCCGAGATCCCGGGACAGGTGCCCGGTCTCAACCAGCGCATCGAGGGCTGCGCCTTTGCGGGGCGCTGTCCTCTTGCCACC
>DASQCU010000405.1:0-2036 GCA_035634575.1 Beijerinckia sp. | reverse complement strand
CTCAATGTCCGCTGTCTGGAATACGAAATATGGATCGAGGCGCGTTCGCCACGATCCGCCAACCTTGAAGGAAGCAATCGCGGCCGCGCAAGGCTTGTCGGATCAGCTGCAAGATCAGATCGAGATCGCTGCCGCGCTCATGGACTTGCCCGTCGAAGACGTCCGCGCCGAGGTCATGAAAAACGCGCCGGCACGCAAGGCAACGCAGATCGTTGCGCCAAACGCCCGCGAGCGCGGGAGCCGCACCGTCATTGTTGAACGCAAGACAAGCCGTCGCCCGGTTGGGGCCAGGACATTGACCACCTCCCGTCCATGACGCGGCGAGGGGTCGAACATTAACGGGGGTCACGACTCGAACTCGATGCCCTCGTAGATCGCCGCAAAAGTCAAAGCCGGTGCAAAGGGCGGAAGCGGCAAGGTTGACCCCAGCCCCTCATATTCCCGCAACTGCCAAGCGTCCCCCCGCGTCCAAAGCTGCGCACGAAAATCCTCCTGCGAAAGAAAGAGAATATAGCGCATCGAAGCTATCGCTTTATATTCCTCAAGCTTGCGCGTCGTGTCGATCCAATGCGTTGCCTTTGAAAGGACTTCGACCACCAAAGCCGGTTGCGCGAGAACTGTCGCCTTGGGGTCGAAAGCGCCACAATCGACGGTCACGTCGGGATAGCGATAATTTCCTTTCGGCGTCACCACTTTGCCATCTGCCGCGAAAACGCGGCAAGTTTGGCCTTTCAAGGATTGGCGTATGGCGGCAAAGACGTTACCTGTCACAAGATTATGCGCCTGACTGGCGCCGACCATCATCTTGTTTCCCTCCCAACTCGCAAATTTGAGCTGAGGATGGCCGTCAATATATTCGTAGCGTTCGAGCTGGTCACGATGCCAGGCCTCGAACTCCTCTGGCGTCATGGCCCTTGCTTGCGGGTTAGCCATTCTTTGCCTCTATCAGCGGACCAAGACTACCCCGCCTGCACGAAGCTCTCCAGCACCATTTTCCGCCCGGCCTTGTCGAAATCGACCGTCAGCTTATTGCCATCGACCGCTGCCACTGTGCCATTGCCAAATTTGATGTGGAACACACGCACGCCCTTCGTGAAGGATGACCCGACGCTCGATTTGGCGACGAGTTCGCCTTCGATCAGCATGGGGCCTCGCCGCGCGGAGCTTTGTTTCAACGAATCAGCCTTGCCCTGACCTTGCCTCGCGTCTTGATTGCGCTTTTGCGCCCGCTGCCAACCCGGTGTCGCATAGGACGAACTATAGGTGTCCATATTGGCAAAGCGCGATTGCGCATAGCCGCCATAGGCGGAGCCTGATGCCGCTTCGACCACTTCGACATGATCGGCAGGCAATTCATCGAGAAAGCGTGAGGGAATTGTCGTCTGCCAAAGGCCGTGAATGCGGCGATTGGTGGCAAAATAGATTTTGACGCGCCGCTTCGCGCGCGTGATCCCGACATAGGCCAGCCGCCGCTCTTCCTCAAGCCCGGCCCTGCCCGATTCATCGAGCGATCGCTGATGCGGAAACAGCCCCTCCTCCCAACCGGGAAGAAAAACGGTCTCAAATTCCAGTCCCTTGGCGGCATGGAGGGTCATCACCGAAACGCGCGCGCCCGTCTCCTTGTTCTCGGCATCCATGACCAGCGAAATATGTTCGAGGAAGGAACCGAGATCGGGAAACTCCTCCATTGAGCGGATGAGTTCCTTCAGGTTTTCGAGCCGTCCGGCCGCTTCGGCGGTCCGGTCCTTCTGCCACATATCCGTATAGCCGGATTCCTCCAGAATCATCTCGGCGAGTTCGCCCTGCGGCTTGGTGTCGATCAGCGAAGCCCAGCGCGCGAAATCGGTGAGAAGGTCGCGCAGGGTCTGACGCTGTTTCGGCTTCAGCTCCTCGGTCTCGATCATTTGCCGCGCCGCCTGCATCAGGGGGATGCGCTCACGCCGGGCATAATCATGCAAAAGCTGCAAAGTGGCATCACCGAGCCCGCGTTTCGGCACATTGAAAATACGCTCGAAGGCGAGATCGTCGGCGGGCTG
>DASQCU010000404.1:0-2805 GCA_035634575.1 Beijerinckia sp. | reverse complement strand
TGTCGGATAATCCCAAGCCCTTGCCGACGAAATAGGCTAATCAGCTTTCACGCATCTTGAGAATGGCCGGGCTTGTGCCCGGCTTTTTCGTTCGGCCCCGCCTCAAATTCGCAATTGACCACGAATCGACGCAAAAAACTGTGCGCCGACTGCAAAAACCGACATAATCACCTTAGATCATGCGGAGATCATAACGATATTCGATGCCCGTGACGCATTCGTCGAAGAGGCCGCCTTGACCATAAGTTCATTGACACGGTTCACCCGCCGCCAAGCTCTGCGCCATACTCTTGGCCTAGCCTTTGGCGGTCTCGTTCTGCCGCAGACCTGGCCGCGCCGCCTCTTCGCGGCTGAAGAAGGGGGGACGACAGGTGGAGCCGGGGTGCCAAAGGAAATCGAAACACATGGTCTCTCGGTTTTCGGCGATCTGGCCTTGCCTCCTGATTTCAGCCAGTTTCCCTATGTGAATGTCGATGCCCCAAAAGGCGGCGAGATCGCACTCCAGGTCAGCACGATTGCCGGCAACCAGAATTTCACCACTTTCAACACCTTGAACACCTATATTCTCAAAGGGGATGGCGCAGCCGGCATGGGGCTCATCTTCGATTCGCTGATGAGCGGAACCGGCGATGAACCCGATTCGCTTTATGGGCTCGTGGCACGCGCGATACGGATTTCGGCCGATAAAAACACCTATCGTTTTCTCTTGCGCAAGGAGGCGCGGTTTCATGACGGCTCGCCTCTGACCGCGCATGACGTGGCCTTTTCCCTGAATATTCTGAAAACAAAGGGCCATCCTTCGATCCGCATGTCTTTGCGCGATCTCGATACCGCCGAGGCAGAGGCGGATGATATTGTCCTCGTGCGCCTGAAGCCGCACCATAGCCGCGAAGCAGCCCTCATGGTCGCGGGCCAGCCGATTTTCAGCGCCGCTTATTATTCAACCCATGCCTTCGACGAGACGACGCTTGAGCCGCCATTGGGGTCCGGCGCCTATAAGGTTGGCCCCTTCGACCAGGGCCATTTCATCTCCTTCGACCGGGTGCCGGATTATTGGGGCAGGGATCTGCCCGTCAATCGCGGGCAGGCCAATTTCGATCGCATCCGGTTCGAATATTTCGGCGATCGCAAGGTTGCGTTCGAGGCCTTCAAGGCAGGCGTCTTTACCTTCCGCGAGGAAGACACCTCCGCCATCTGGGCGACCGGTTACGACTTTGCCGCAGTGAAGGACGGGCGCGTCAAACGCGAGACCCTGCCCGACGAAGCGCCTGCGGGAACACAGGGCTGGTTCCTCAATACGCGGCGGGACAAGTTCAAGGATCCGCGTATCAGGCAGGCGCTAGGGCTCGCCTTCGATTTCGAATGGACCAATGCCAATATTATGTATGGTCTTTATGCCCGCACGGTTTCCTTCTTCCAAAATTCGCCGATGGCGGCGGAAGGAAAGCCCTCTCCACAAGAACTCGCTTTGCTCGAACCTTTCCGCGACAAGCTTCCAGCGGCGGTGTTCGAAGACGTCTATGTGCCGCCGGTCTCGGATGGTTCAGGTCAGGATCGCGCCCTGTTGCGCCGCGCCATGGAGCTCCTCCGGGCCGCCGGATGCAAGCGGAATGGGAGCGCCCTGATGCTGCCGGACGGCAAGCCCTTCGAGATCGAATTCCTGGATTTCCAAGGCTCGCTGGAGCCGCATACCGCCCCCCTCATCAAGAACCTGAAACTGCTCGGGATCGAGGCGCGCTTCCGGGTCGTCGATGCCGCGCAATATAAGCGACGGACCGATGATTTCGACTATGACATCGTGGTTTCCCGTTTCGGGCTGGGCCTGACCCCGGGCGAAGGGATGCGCGTTTATTTCGGCTCCGAAGCTGCCTCAATGCCGGGATCGCGCAATGTCTCGGGGATTGCGGACCCGGTGGTCGATGCCTTGATCGAAAAGGCGCTTGTGGTGGACAACCGGAAAGATCTCACCACCTTCTGCCGCGCCATCGATCGCATCCTGCGAAGCGGCTTTTATTGGGTGCCGATGTGGAACCGGCCCAATCATCTCGTGGCCTATTGGGATGTTTTCAGCCGTCCCGAACGCAGTGCGAAATATGACATCGGCGTGGTCTCGACGTGGTGGTATGATGAAGAGAAGGCCAAGCGCATAAATTTCGCGAAACGATAAGAGCCTTCAATGTTCGCCTATATCGCCCGCCGCCTGGCGTTCATGATTCCGACGATCTTCGGAATCCTGCTCATCTCGTTCGTCATCGTGCAATTTGCGCCGGGAGGCCCGGTCGAGCGCATTCTTGCGCAATTGCAAGGCGTCGAGGCCGGAGCTACCGCCAATTTCGGCGGCGGGGGAAGCCAGATGGGGGCAGCGGGCGGCAGCGATTTCTCGTCGAAATATCGGGGCGCGCAGGGCCTCGATCCGAAATTCATCGCCGAACTTGAAAAGCAGTTCGGTTTCGACAAGCCGGCCTATGAGCGCTTCTTCCTCATGCTGAAGAATTACGCGACTTTCCAGTTCGGCCGGTCCTATTTCCGTGACGTGCCGGTGATCCAGCTCATCAAGGAAAAGCTGCCCGTTTCGATCTCGCTCGGTCTTTGGATGACGCTTCTCTCTTACGCGATTTCAATCCCGCTCGGAATTCAGAAGGCGGTGAAGGACGGATCGCGCTTCGATATGTGGACTTCCGCTGTTGTCATCATCGGCTATGCGATCCCAAGCTTCCTGTTTGCGATCCTTTTGATCGTCCTCTTTTGCGGCGGTTCGTTCTGGCAGATCTTTCCCTTGCGCGGCCTGACCTCCGAGAATTGGCC
>DASQCU010000403.1:0-3070 GCA_035634575.1 Beijerinckia sp. | reverse complement strand
GGATGACGGTCACGGCTGAAGGCATTGAAAGCGCCGAGCAACAGCGCTTTCTTCAGGCCTTGGGCGCCCATGAGCTCCAGGGATTTCTTTTCTCGCCTGCCGTTCCCGCCGCAGATATCGACGTGATGATTACCCAGGCGGCGTCAGGACGCGGGTCGTGGCGGCGCAAGCAGGACCCCCTGCACTCGGTGGCATGAAGCGTTTTCCGTCATGCCACCGGTCATTTCTCTTGACCGTTGGCGCGAACTGTCAGTGAAGCAGAAATTCACCATCGATTGTCTTGATCTCGGCTGGTTTGATCAGCTTCGAATGGCCGACGCGAACGCTGTAGAGCGTGCCGTCAAGGCTCTGGCGCCAGAATGTCAGGAATTTGAGCAAGGTCGGAAATTCTGGCGCGATATCGTAATCCTGCCAGATGTAGGTCTGCAAAAATCGCGGATGATCGGGCATGCGATAGAGGATTTCCGCTGTCGCAAGACCATAGCCTGCGAGTTGCTTCAGGAAATCCTGAGAAACTTCACCCTTTCCGCAATTGGCTTTGCTCGTCATTGTAGTCAACCTCCGCGCCCAACGCCAGGCATTCGGATTGCCGATTCACTCCGGCGTCTGCATGGACTGCTCCCCAGCATGATTCTGGTCTTCAGTGCCGATGAGATTAACGCAATGATCCAAGCTGCGGGTCCATCCGCCGAGCGAAATGACAAAAGTACGAAATGACAAAAGCAAGCTGTGTGCCGATGGTAACGCCTATTAAGGATCGCGTTGCCTCGACGATTATTCAGGAGAATGCTGAAGCTTTCGCAAAGCCTCTTGCGTATCAATGTCAATCGCGACCGCGGGATCATCGACCTTATATTCAAGAATTTGCGCCCCGCCTTGATCGAGGAGGGCGCGGGCGCCTTGATCGCCATCAAGTTCATGAATGCGCGCGAAAAGGCCGCGTCCGAGAAGGGCCGGGTTGCCGCGCCGCCCCGCATGCGTGGGCAGCACCGCCAGCGGCTCCAAAGGGGCTCTTTGAAAAACGCCGATCAGACCTTCGATCAAAGCCGCCGAAATAAAGGGCATGTCGCCAAGCAAAACGAGAGCGCCGCGAATGCTCTGCGGCAAGGCGCGAATTCCGGCCTTCAATGAACCGGCAAGGCCCGCCGCATAATCAGGATTATGGACCCACTGTAGTTCGAGCCCATCTAGCGCGCCCGCGACTCTTTCTGAAGCATGTCCGGTGATCACCAGAACTGGCCGGGCGCTTGAGGCAAGCGCAGCCTCAGCGACATGGCGCACGAGCGGCTTATCCCGGAGCTTGGCAACGAGCTTGGTTTCCAGGGGGCCGGAGTCGAACCTTGTCCCCTGGCCCGCCGCGAGGATGAGCGCCGCTACCTCACGCATCGGAAGACTCGCGCGGATGTGGCCGCTCCACGATCTCGGCGAGAAGTCCGCCAGCACCCATCCGGCGAATATCTTCCGTCTTGACCGGGACCCCGGCAAGGAACCTTTGCAGAATGAAATCGAAACCATTCTCCTTGGGCGAGCGGGCGCAGCCGGGCGCACCAATCACCGGCTTGGTGCAGGCTGCAGACGGCAGCGCGCCAACGAGCAGCAGGTTGCCTGGATCGACAGGCATTCCGAAATGTTCGATGCGCCCGCCTGCCATCGCAATCGCGGCGGGAATAATATCGCGCCGGTCGGTAATGGCCGAAGCGCCGAAAACGATGAGAAGATCGCTCGAAGGTTCAAGCATGCGGAGCGCTTGCGCCAGTGGCTCGGCCTCGTGCGGGACTTGCATCTCCTGCCCGATCTTGGCGCCCGCAATGGCGAGCCTTTCGTCGAGCACGCGCAAGGTCTTGGTCACGGTTGCGGGCTTCAGGCCAGGCAGAAGCGTCGAGACCACGCCGACCTGCAGGGGCAGGAAGGGCGCGATCCGCAAGGGTGCTGCACGCGCCGCCTCAAGGCTCCGCGCCAGCGTCACTGCTGGCACGGCGAAAGGAATGATCTTGACCGTCGCAACCATTTCGCCCGCGCTCACCCGGCGCATCGGCGGCAGGGTCGCGACAGTGACGGCCTCATCGAGCGCATTGACGCGGTCGATCATGTCCACCGCCGCAAGGAAAAGACCATCGGTTTCCGCAAAAAGATTGCAGCGGCCAGTGAAGGCGTGGTCGATGCGCAAATTCTCGCCCCGCAAACCTTCAGCGAGACGGCGGGCAGCCTCGTTTTCCTCGATGTCGCCCTGTTCGAGCCGCGCGGCAATAATTTCGTCTATGCCCGCTGCAAGCATCGCATTCACTTGGCTCAAGCCGATCAGCTCGCCCTTTTTGAGGTTCAAACCTCGGGTCTTGAGAGCATGGGCCAGGATCGCGCCTTGGCTTGCGGCAACCGCAATCTTCCCGAATTTCACGCGGCCTTCTCCCTCCACAAAGCCCTTCCGCGCAAGGCGGCAATGATCTCGGCCATGATCGAAACCGCGATTTCAGCAGGGCTTACCGCGCCAAGGTCGAGCCCGATTGGCGCATGGATTTGCGCAAGCATAGTCTCGCTGAAACCTGCCGCGCGCATGCGTTCGAGACGCTTGCCATGGGTGGTTCGCGAGCCCAGCGCGCCAATATAAAAACAGCCCGCCCGCAGGGCCTCGATCAAGGCCGGATCGTCGATGCGTGGATCATGAGTGAGGAGAGCCATGGCCGTGCGCGAATCGAGCTGCAGGGAGGGCAGGGCAGTCTGCGGCCATTCAGCGATGAGTTGTGTGTCGCCAAAACGCTCCGGTGTCGCGAAAGCCGTGCGCGGATCGACGATGATCATGTCGAAATCCGCAAGTTTGGCGATTGGCGCCAAAGCCTGGGAAATATGCACGGCACCGATGACGACGAGCCGGGGCGGGGGCAAATGGACCTCCAGGAATAAGTGCTGACCCTCATATTCAATCAATGCGCTCGCGCCTTGCCGCAGCTGTATCTGGAGGCGATCGCGCAAAGGGTCGCAAGCAAACGCGTCAGCACCTACCAATCGCTGCTCGCCGGACCCCAAATCCGTGACCAGGATAGAGGTGCGGCGGGCGGCAAGTTCAGCATTCAGC
>DASQCU010000402.1:0-6305 GCA_035634575.1 Beijerinckia sp. | reverse complement strand
CGACGTTGGAACGGGCCTATGAGGACTTTCAGAAGTCGGATCCGATGAAGGAACGCGTTTTCAAGGTGTTGAAGGAAGCCGTCCAGGAAAAGACGCCAACACCGCCCCCGGTCGTTCCTTTTTCTGACCTTCTGAAGTAGGAAAATTCAGTCCTCGGAAAGGTCTAGCGATTGCAGGGATCGGATCGAGGATGGCGCTGAATTCTACAGCGCCAATATGAAAGTTGATTGAAGAAGTACAGCCGGATCAGGGAAAAAATTGGTCCGGTACTTGCTTCAAAGCCGGTGAAATATTTAGCGTCGAGCATAGGCGAGGGTTTGTCATGCATATCGTGGTGTGCATTAAGCAGGTTCCGGATTCCGCACAGATTCGCGTTCATCCGGTCACCAACACGATCATGCGGCAGGGTGTGCCGACGATCATCAACCCTTATGATCTCTTCTCGCTGGAAGAGGCGTTGCGCCTTCGTGACAAGCATGGCGGCGAAGTAACCGTGGTAACCATGGGTCCGCCGATGGCGGATGCTTCGTTGCGCAAATGCCTGACTTTCGGGGCGGATCGTGCGGTCCTGCTCACCGATCGTTTCTTCGCTGGATCGGATACCTTGGCGACCTCCTACGCATTGGCTTTCCTGATCAAGAAGGTCAGCGAAAAATGGGGTGAGCCGGATATTATTTTCTGCGGCAAGCAGACCATCGACGGGGATACCGCGCAAGTCGGTCCTGGCATTGCGAAGCGGCTCAATCTGCTGCAGCTTACTTATGTCGCCAAGATCGAGAATTTCGATCTGGCGGCACGCGAAATCACGATCCAACGGCGGGCCGAGGGCGGGATCCAGGTTTTGAAGACGAAATTGCCGTGTCTTCTTACGATGCTGGAGGGCACGAATGACATGCGGCGGGGATCGATCGAGGATGCGTTACGTGGCGCCCGGTCGGAAATTGTCACATGGAGCGCGGCTGAGGCCGGCATCCCCGATTTGACGCTGTGCGGTTTGCGGGGATCGCCGACCATCGTGAAGAAGGTTTTCGCGCCCACGGCGCGTGCTGAAAAGGCCCAACAGATCGAAGTTTCGGATAAGTCGATGGCGGACATATCCGAAGCGCTGATCACGGAGATTTCTCAACGGCAGCCGGGTCTTGAACAAGACCTTTTGAAAGCGGTGGCGGGATATTAAAGCGTATAGTTTTGAAGGAAGCTTCCAATGAACGACAAGGCCCAACAGCCCGCAGCAGGAAATAGTCGCGCTAATACGAAGAAGGCGCTGCCGGAACACCTGAAAAGCTACAAACATGTTTGGGTCTCGGTAGAGCTCGAACGTGGTGTGGTCCATCCGGTCTCATGGGAGCTGATGGGCGAGGGCCGTAAACTCGCGGATAAGCTCAAGGTCGATCTTGCGGGTGTCGTTCTTGGTGCTCCCGGCGGGACTGCTGCAGCTGTCGCGGACTGCTTTGCCTATGGCGCCGACGTTTGTTACGTCGTCGAAAATCCGGCGTTGGAAGATTATCGCAACGAGCCCTATACCGCCGCGATGACGGAGCTCGTGAACAAATATCAGCCGGAAATCCTGCTGCTTGGCGCGACCAATCTCGGCCGCGATCTCGCCGGTTCGGTTGCGACGACCTTGTTGACCGGTTTGACGGCCGATTGCACTGAACTCGATGTCGATGCGGATGGTTCGCTTGCGGCGACGCGGCCGACTTTTGGCGGCTCTCTCCTTTGCACGATTTACACATTGAATTATCGGCCGCAAATGGCAACGATGCGTCCGCGCGTCGCTCCCATGCCGCTTTATCAAAGCGGCCGGACCGGGCGGATCATTCGGCACGACGTCTCCTTGCCGGAAGACGATATCATTACGAAGGTCTTGTCATTTTTGCCTGACGGCACGACGGACAAGGCAAATCTGCCTTATGCGGACATTGTCGTCGCCGGCGGTCTTGGGATGCAGAACGCCGATAATTATCAATTGGTTCGCGAGCTCGCGGCGGTACTTGGCGCCGAGTGGGGCGGCTCGCGTCCGCTTGTCCAAAAGGGTTGGATCACCTCGGACCGGCAAATTGGTCAGACTGGCAAGACAATCCGGCCACGGCTCTACATCGCGGCCGGAATTTCGGGTGCGATCCAGCACAGGGTCGGTGTCGAAGGGGCTGATCTCATCGTTGCGATCAATACCGACAAGAATGCTCCCATCTTTGATTTCGCGCATGTCGGTATTGTTGCCGATGCCACCAAAGTTCTGCCGGCGCTGACGGAGGCTTTCCGCAAGCGCCTTTCGATTGCCGCCGCTCGGCCCGCAGCGGAATAAGAGGAGCCCAACATGGCGGATGAAAAATTCGATGCGATTGTGGTCGGCGCCGGTCCTTCCGGCAATGCCTGTGCCTATACGCTAGCCACTCGCGGTTTGCGCGTCCTCCAGCTCGAGCGCGGTGAATATCCGGGTTCGAAGAATGTGCAGGGCGCGATCCTTTACGCCGATGCACTCGAGAAGATTATTCCGGATTTTCGTGAGGATGCTCCGCTCGAACGTCACATTATCGAGCAGCGCCTCTGGATGATGGACGATAAATCCTATTGCGGCGCGCATTACCGTTCTGAGGATTTCAACGAAGAGCGGCCGAACCGCTATACGATTATCCGTGCGCCTTTTGACAAATGGTTTTCGAAACGCGTCGTGGGCGCGGGCGCGCTGGTGCTCTGCGAGACAACGGTGGTTGAACTCGTGCGCGATGCGCATGACAAGGTTATCGGCGTGCGGACGGATCGCGATGGGGCGGCAATCTATGCCGACATCGTGGTTCTGGCGGAAGGTGTGAGCGGTCTCGTCGGCGCGCGTGCGGGGCTTCGTTCCGTGCCGAAGCCGGACACTGTGGCCTTGGCGGTCAAGGAAATGCACTTCCTGCCGCGCGAAACGATTGAAGCCCGCTTTAATTTGCAAGGTGATGAAGGTGTCGTCATCGAAGCCGCGGGCACAATTACCAAAGGTATGGCGGGCACGGGCTTCATCTATACCAACAAGGAATGTATTTCCATTGGTATAGGCTGCCTCATCTCCGATTTTACCGAAAAGGGTCAGACGCCTTATGGGTTGCTTGAGGCCTTTAAGCAGCATCCTTCGGTCAAGCCTCTCCTTGCCGGATCGGAAGTCAAGGAATATGCCGCGCATATGATCCCGGAAGGCGGCTACAAGGCGATTCCTCAGCTTTTCGGAGATGGCTGGCTGATCGTCGGTGATGCAGGCCAATTCGTGAACGCGGTGCATCGTGAAGGGTCCAATCTCGCAATGACCACGGGAAGGATCGCAGCTGAGACGATCCTGGACCTCAAATCGCGCGAAACGCCAATGACCGCGGCCAATCTCGCGAGTTACAAGGCGAGGCTCGATGAGACCTTCGTGATGAAGGACCTCAAGAAGTATAAGAATCTACCGAATGCTTTTCACAACAAGCATTTGTTCACCACCTATCCGCAGCTGATCTCGCGCGCGGCGCAAACCTGGTTCCGGGTTGATGGCATGGACAAAAAGTCCAAGGAAAATGAGATCGTGAAATCCTTTTTCAGAACACGGCGCGTCAAGGGACTACTTGGCGACGTGTTTGGCATGGCGCGCGGCTGGAGATGAGCCGCGTGATTGCGGACGATCTGTCTGTTGCGAACGAGTTGTTATAGGAGCCAAGTCATGAGCACCGAACCCGCTGTCCGTGTCGAGGACAAGCTCTTTCAGAATCGCTATTTGGTCGATGCTGGGCGTCCGCATATCACGGTGACGCCGCATACTGTCCCCTCGCCCCGGCTTTTGGCCCTGACGCGGATTTGCCCGGCTGGTTGCTATGCGCAGGCGGATTCCGGGCAAGTTGAAATTACCACTGACGGTTGCGTTGAATGCGGCACCTGCCGCGTCGTCGCGGAGCCTTATGGCGAGATTACCTGGAATTATCCTCGCGGTGGTTTCGGCGTCTTGTTCAAGTTTGGCTAAGGCTTAGGCGCTGCCTAATCCTTGATCATTGGTTGCACGAAATGGCCCGGTTCGACGAAAGGTCGCGCTGGGCCATTTCTTTGCGTGCGGTGATGGGAAGCCGGTGGCAGCTTTGCGGTCCGGGGAGAGGTTGAAGCGGAGCGGCGTTCATCAAGGTGTCGTGAATGAAAGCGCACATAGCCGTCGGTTGTTGATACGGAACTTGAAGGGATCGACACAGGAATTCGTTCTTATTCATGTCTTGTGCGCGGCACAAAAATTGTATTTATTTCGCTCGTTGGAGTCCACGGGGAAGCGAACATCGTCATGAAACAAACACTGCAAGACGCTTTCACGAACGCGCCGACCTCTGTGACGCATCAAAGCCGCTCGCTCCTGGAGAAATATGGCCTTCGGGCTACCCGGCAGCGCTTGGGGCTGGCGAAGCTTTTATTTAGTAAAGGTGACAGGCACGTGACCGCCGATGCGCTGGCTTTGGAAGCAAATGCCGCGCGCATGCCCACATCGCTTGCAACAGTGTACAACGTGCTCAACCTTTTTGCGCAAGTAGGCTTGGTCCGCGGTCTGGCTATCGAAGGGACAAAGACCGTATTCGACACGAATACCTCCGATCATTGTCATTTCTATTTTGAAGAAACCGGCGAGATCGAAGATATTGCTTTGCGGGGCTCACAGTTTGTTGGCGACGTCGAGCCGCCCGAAGGATATGAGGTCGTTAGGGTCGATGTCGTGGTAAGACTCCGCCGGAAATCGGCTTCGGGCGATCAGGCTTAAGCCTAAGATTTGGCTGAAGTGAGCAGGGCGCTCGTCGGCACGAGCCGAAGAGCTCTTGTCATTCACCTCCTCGCGACCGGGAACTTGCGCCATTGCATGGAGCTTCTGTGCGAAGGGTAGGGCGTTTCGGCTAATTGCAGTGGCCAGCGCGCCGCTGGTGCCACCGACGGTCATAAATGTTGACCGTCGGCTTATCTTTGAATCGTCATCTTGCTCTCGAATATTTTTTTGTCGCGGTGCCCAGATTGACTGAAGAGGCCCCCGAGCGACTTTTGACCTTGGTCAGATAAAACCCTTCACGTCAGCACGACCAGAGCGGCGAAGGGGAGCAATGATCACCCCCTCGTTTTCAAAATGACTTGAAAACAAACTTCAGCCAGAATGCATTGGATGCAACGGACTTCCGATGGAAGTTCAAGAAGGCCCTTCGACCCAATGGGAAAGGCTTCCTCATTGCCGTGAGGTGACCGGATTTATTGGCGCTCCCTAGGGGACTCGAACCCCTGTTTTCGCCGTGAGAGGGCGACGTCCTAGACCGCTAGACGAAGGGAGCTTTGCACGGCTTGGCGGGTTCTATAACGACATGGGCACGGCTGCAAGCCCGCTGCGCAAACCATTTGTTCTTTCTTCGCAGCGACGCGGAGAGCGGTGCCTGGACGGTTCAAGGACTGGAAAGTTTGGGGGTTCCCATGACGATTGGCGCCATCGATCGACCGCACCGCTTGCATCCCCCGGCGCCCGCGCCCCAGGCCGCGCCACTCGGCCCGCTCACCACGATGCGGATTTTGCGCAAGAACCCGATCGAGACCTGGACGCGTGCGCATTTCGAACTGCCGATCCTCGTTGGGCCTACCGTCCTCGGCAATGTCGCGGTGGTGAACGATCCCAAAGCCATTCGCAGGGTTCTTCTCGATAATGCGGCCAATTACCGGAAAGACGCCCTGCAAAAACGGATTCTGGGGCCCGGCCTTGGCGACAGCCTGTTGATCACGGAAGGCGAGGAATGGCGGGCCCAGCGGCGCATGCTGGCCCCGCTGTTCACCCCGAAGACGGTGGCTTCCTTTGCTGAGGCGATGGCGGATTGCGCGAAAGACCTTGTCGCGCGCTGGCTGCGTCTGCGTGAGGGCCGCGTGATCAATGTTCAGCAGGAAATGGCTCGGGTAACGCTCGAAGTTCTCGGGCGGACGATTTTTTCCGATGGGCTGGCACGCGATCCGGAAGAGTTCATGGAGGCGGTGACCCGTTATTTCGATACGATCGGCCGGCTCGATCCCTTCGATCTCCTCGATTTTCCCGAGTGGATGCCGCGCTGGAGCAGGTGGCGCAGCAAGACAGCCCTCAATTTCTTCGCTGATGCCGTCAGCGCGATCGTGGAGAGGCGCAGGCGGCTCCTCGCGCAAAACGCCGAACAAGTGCCGCGCGATATTCTGAGCCTGCTGCTCCAGGCGCGGGACCCGCAAACGGGCGAGGGTCTGAGCAATGCGGAAATCTATGCCAATGTTGTCACCTTCATCGGGGCAGGGCATGAGACGACGGCCAATGCCTTGACCTGGTC
>DASQCU010000401.1:0-4187 GCA_035634575.1 Beijerinckia sp. | reverse complement strand
TGAACGCCGTGGCCTGCAAGCGCATTGAGATAGGTTGCAAGCGTCGCGACCAGCGTCTTTCCCTCGCCGGTCCGCATTTCCGAAATGCCGCCTTCATGCAGGACCATGCCTCCTATCAATTGCACATCGAAATGGCGCTGTCCGAGCGTGCGCCGCGCCGCTTCGCGCACCGTGGCGAATGCCGGGACGAGAAGGTCGTCGAGGCTTTTCCCGGCGGCAAGCTCAGCGCGGAAATCTTGTGTGCGGCCGGCAAGCGCGTCATCCGAAAGCTTCTGGAGTTCCGGTTCGAGCGCGTTGATCGCCGCAACCTTCGGCCGGTATCTCTTCAAACGGCGATCATTTGCCGATCCGAAAATCTTTTTTGCGAGGCTGCCCCACATTATGAAGAGACCTTTCTGGACGAGGGACTAGCCGATCCCCGTCATTGAACCTTAGCTGAACCTTCGAGCTCTGGATTGTTTGTCATGTTTATATGGAAAATTGACAAACAATCCGGTTGTTTATTGGCCCCAGTCTTGGACACGAGCCTCTGTCACCTTCGCGTGAAAATATTCTCGAGCGCAGGGCCAAGCTCGGCTATATGTGGGTGCGAACAATTGGCCGGAAAGGAACGCGGAATTCTGACGCATTGAGGGCATACCATGAGACTAAGGGCCATAAAGATTGGCCTCAAGGGCGACCAGCGAACCGCGATATACCCTGAATCCTCGAGGATTCAGGGTTCGTTTCCGGTAAATCGCTGACGTGATGGCGATTTACCGGAGTTGCACCGCCCGTTCCTCCGGAACGGGCGGTATCAATGCCTAAACGGTGGAATTCGGCATGAAGTTCTCCGCAATCGCCATGTCCGTCCCAATGTCAAGCACAACCCGCAACAAAAGCTCTTCGACAGATAAGATTGGGGTCTGGCCTTGTCAAATCCGCGCTTCCATGCCCTTCTCAAGGGGTGCAGTTTCCCGGCAGCATCGTTAACCTGGCTGCAAACGGTCAGGCATTAGCTATGAATCGTGGGGATTAGAGAGTTTCCTCCAGGTAAATCATTTGCTCAAGAGCGTTTCCCTGGAGGCGCACTGTTCTCCTTTCCAAACGGCGGTATATTTCGCAAAAATTCCACATGGCTTTTGGATCCGGCAGAGCACACTTAAGCCTGATTCATCGCCCAGGACCGCATGTGGCCGTCTCACCAGCCCGGAGCAAAATCCATGTTCATGACGAAAACCTTGCGCCCTGCCGCCGTCGGCCTGGCGCTCGTTCTGACCTGCGCAGCGCCCGCAATCATCGCGGCCTCGCCTGCCG
This sequence comes from Beijerinckia sp., assembly GCA_035634575.1. Taxonomy (GTDB): domain Bacteria; phylum Pseudomonadota; class Alphaproteobacteria; order Rhizobiales; family Beijerinckiaceae; genus Beijerinckia. The sequence continues at coordinate 2,891 of DASQCU010000401.1, read as the reverse complement.
GCGCCAAGGTCCTTGCCAAGGTGAACGGCAAGGAGATCACCGATGAGGATCTGAAGCTCGCGACCGAAGACCTCGGGGCGAGCCTTCCGCCGCAACTCGAAGGCAAGGCCCGGGAAACCTACCTGCTCGATTATCTCATCGACGCCGAATTGGTCGCGCAGAAGGCGCAGGCCGACAAGCTCGACAAGGCACCGGATTTCGCTGCCAAGCTTGCCTATTATCGCGAAAAAATCCTGATGGAGAGCCTTTTGTCGCAGGTCGCCAAGAGCGCGGTCACGGACGCCGTGCTGAAGTCGACCTATGACGAAGCGGCCAAGGCGCAAAAGCCCGAGACCGAGATCCACGCCCGCCATATTCTCGTTGCCACCGATGCCGACGCTCAGGCGGCTCTCGCGCGCCTCAAGGCCGGGGAGGATTTCGCGAAGGTCGCGAAGGACGTCTCGAAGGACCCCGGAGCGGACGGTGGCGATCTCGGCTGGTTCACCAAGGACCGGATGGTCCCCGAATTCGCCGATGCGGCCTTCAAGCTCGAGCCGGGGCAGCTGTCAGAGCCGGTCAAGAGCCAATTCGGCTGGCATATCATCAAGGTTGAGGGCAAGCGCGAGAAGACCTTCCCGCCCTTCGATCAGGTCAAGGACCAAGTCGCCCGCTATGTGGTTCAGAAGGCGCAGGGCGAATTGGTCACGCAGTTGCGCAAGGACGCGAAAATAGAACGCACCGAGCCGGCAGCGCCGACGGACGAAGCGCCCAAAGTGGATGCCCCCAAGAAATAACTAAGACGAAATAGCCAAACGCACAGGCACCTGACATTGCGTTAGAGCATTTTCAGGCGAAGTGGATACCGGTTCGCCGTCCGAAAATGCGATAAAACAAACAGGTAGAGCGCTTTCCGATTCAATCTGATCGGAAAGCGCTCTAGCATCGGGCTTCGTCATTGCGAGGAGCGCAGCGACGAAGCAATCCATCAGCCACCATGTTGCCTGGATTGCTTCGCCCTGCTCGCAATGACGTCCAAGTTGCGTTAAGCCTTGATTTCATTCCCTGCGTGGAAATCGCGAATACGCGGCACAATCTCGTGACGGAAACGCGAGCCGTTGAAGACGCCGTAATGGCCGACCATGTTTTGCTGATAATGCGCCTTCATCGAATCGGGAATATTCTCGCAAAGGTCGAGCGCCGCCTGCGTTTGGCCAATGCCTGAAATATCGTCGCGCTCGCCCTCGACTGTGAGCAGACTGACGCGATGGATTGCGGAAAGATCCACTTTTGCGCCGCGGTGCATCATCTCGCTTTTCGGCAAGGAATGGTTGACGAACACAGTATCGACCGTCTGCAGATAGAACTCCGCGGTCAGATCCAGGACGGCGAGATATTCATCGTAGAACTCCCGATGTTTTTCCGCCGAATCACCGTCGTCCTTGACCAGATGATTGAACATGTCGATATGCGCGGTGACGTGGCGGTCGATATTCATCGCCATGAAGCCTGCGAGCTGCAGGAAGCCGGGATAGACGCTGCGCCCGTGGCCTGGGTAGGTATAGGGAACAGTGTGAATGCAATTCTTGCGGAACCAGGCGCTGCCGCGCTTTTGCGCCAGGAGATTGACCGCCGTCGGGCTGCGCCGTGTGTCGATCGGGCCGCCCATCAACGTCATTGAAGCGGGGACATGCGGGCTATCTTCCGCTTCCATTCGCGCCACAGCGGCAATCAGGGGCACGGCCGGCTGGCAAACGCCGAGCGTGTGCAGGGGAATCCCATCCTTCGCCTTGCTCAAGATTTCACAGATTGCGATCAGGTAATCGATATAATCGTCGAGGTCGAAAACCCCGGCTGAACGCGGCACGAGGCGGGCATCCACCCAATCGGTGATGTAGACATCATAAAAGGGAAGAAAGGCTTCGACCGTTCCGCGCAAGAGGGTTGCGTGATGACCCGACATGGGCGCAACGATCAAAAGCTTGGCTTGTGGCGCGCCGGCAGCATCATTCAGATATCTTTCGAAATGAATGAGCTTGCAGAACGGCCGCTCCCAGATCACGCGCTCGCTGACCGGAACGACTTTCTCCTCCACAGCCGTGGAGGGGAGGCCGAAAGCGGGCTTGGGATAACGCCGGGTCAGCCTTTCAAAAATCTCCGCCGAAGCCGCCAGATTGCGGCCTACACGCGTGTGGTAGAGGGGATTGATGGGGCTCTGCAACCATTGGCGGGCCACGTCCGACATAGCGCGTGCGGGCGCTAGCGCCAGATAGGTTATTTCGTGCATTTCGTAGGAGAATGGGCTCATTTTTTCACCGCCTCCAACCCCGACTTGGAAGCCGGCAGCTGGACGTTAAAGCAGGTTAGAGATCAATTTCACGTCTCGTCTCATGCGAATGATCGTAGAGAGAAATTCCAACCGCGTTATCATCAACACTTTATACCAACGGTCGTAAAAAATGACCGTTGGCGCCACTCTCGAATGTCCGCCAACTCTTTGAAAAAATGCGGAAATACGAGAAAGGGACCAGGACTCGCTTGTTGCGACTCTTGGTATTATTCATGAACATACCGTTTACAGAAAAGATTTTTTCAACTCAATGTTAAGTTGAAGATTTCAGCAAAATTTTTTCCCTCGCGATTATTTTGCGCTGCAAAATTCTTCTGTGCATTGCAAATCTTCACGGTGCACTGCAAATGTCCACCGGCGATTATTTTTGCGTTGCAAAAAGATCATTCGCCCATTTGCAGCAATGAACCAACTTTTCGCGCGCTTTGAAGCAAGCACAAGAACACGAACACTGAACTTATGAAGTATACCATGTTCAGAGAGAAAGACATAAGCATCAAATCATAACGAAAGGTATGATCGACCAGGATCGCTCGAAATCCCTCAAAAACATAGGTGGGCGGCA
>DASQCU010000400.1:0-2995 GCA_035634575.1 Beijerinckia sp. | reverse complement strand
AAGGCAGGGCCGAAAGCTTGAGGGAGCGAGCTTTTGTGTCAGCCTTGCTGATATTTTCTTTGCCAGGCAGAAGCTATTTCATTCATCGAACTATTGCTTTGCAGCAAAGATTTTCCCTTTTGGCGCTTGAACTTCTGCTTCGCTGATTCGTTTGGCTTTTACCCTGGCGGCCGCACGGGCCCGCCATATCGGGGCGCTGTTTCTTTCTCAGGCGCCTCGATTCCCAAAAAATAAATCACGGGGAATCTCAGATGTTTTCACACGTCAAAGAAACCATCCAACCCGTACGCGTGGGCAATCCTGATCCGCGTTTTGGCCAGTTTCTTTTGGAGCAATTCGGCGGCGCGACCGGCGAATTGACTGCCGCCCTGCAATATTGGGTGCAGTCCTTCCACGTGGAGGACCCGAGCATTCGCGACATGTTGCAGGACATTGCCATGGAGGAGTTCAGTCATCTGGAAATGGTCGGGAAGCTCATTGCGCAGCACACCCAGAATATCGACCAGAGCGATGTTTATGCCGCCCCGCTTTTCGCCATGAAGGGCATGGGCCCGCATTTCATCGACAGCCAGGGATCGGCATGGACTGCCTCCTATATCAATGAAGGCGGCAATGTCGTACGCGATCTTCGTGCCAACATAGCCTCCGAGGCCGGTGCGCGGCAGACCTATGAAGCCCTGATCAAACGCTGCAATGACGAAGGCACCAAGCGGGCCTTGACGCATTTGCTGACCCGCGAGATCACCCATGCCCAAATGTTCATGAAAGCGCTCGATTCCATGGGCAAGCTGAATGACCCCTATTTCGGCAATGTCCAGCCCGACGATTCGGTGAACATTGTGTTCAACCTGTCACAGCACGAAGACTATCGCGGGCCGTGGAACGAAGGTGGCGATTTCCAATATGTCTCGAACCCGCAGGCCGCGGGCGGGCTGCCGCCGGACCCGATCAATCCCGACGACGAGAGGATCAGGCGCGCGGCCGAATAGTCGGAGGGCTGGCTTGCCTCGTTTTATCGAGAAGGCCCCGTTGAAATACCACAGGTCATGAAGAATGACCTGTGGTGCCGCTCTCGAATTTCGGCTCAACCTTTGAAAAAAAGGATCGCCGTTTGCGATCCCTGGTATCCGGCGGGGGCCTTTTCAAGAAATGCAGTCTTGGCAGTTGCGGTTTTGGGCCCAAGAATAGGCCGCGTCCACCAGGGCGGACGCGGCCTGCGAGGGTCGCAAATTGCTATCCCTCTACGCATTCCCGCGAGAAGGGGGGCGACGGGGAACGCGCAATCGATATATAGACGATTTTCATTTCGAATGAAATTGAAAATATCCTTACGTCAATAAATCGCGAAAAAGCTTTGCGGCAATAGATCAGCTTCGAACGCCCGGCAGATGCGCGGCCAAGCTTACGCCGCTTGCCTTGCTTGGTATTGAGGGAGGAGCTGTCACCGGCGCGTCGAAGCGCACGAGCAGGCCAAGCGCAAAAGCCGCCATTGCGAGGACAAAAACGAGGATAACGGAGACTTGAAATTGCCGTCGTGCGGCTTGCGCGTTATAGTAACGTATAAAACCGGCGTCGGGACTATGGTCGAAATGATCGGCGATTGACATATCGCAACTCCACTTATACGCAACTGGCAATCGATTAGAGAACTTGCAATTACATCCCGTCCGGATACTGGACTATGCGCAACCGCATACCGCTTTTTTCATCCCGGCCGGTAAAGATAGCGTTTCACCCAACAACGCTAGCGCTCATGAAAAGTTTCATCACTAATGGACTCTGAATCGCCTGAGCACTTCGGAGTGTCCAGCCGGCGGATCGCCTGACCACGAGAGCGAATTGCCACCGCCTTTTCGGTTGCTCTCGCCCCGCTTCAAACCTAAGGTTCGCCCGCTTGTTCAGGGCCGGTTTTTGTGCCCTTGCTTTTCATACGGAGCCCAAAACTCATGTCTTTCATCGCCGACGCACTTCTTCGCGTAAAACCCTCCGCGACTATCGCGGTGACGCAGAAGGCGCGCGATCTCAAAAACGCGGGCCGCGACATCATCTCGCTCTCGATCGGCGAGCCCGATTTCGACACGCCGGATAATATCAAGAAGGCGGCGATTGCCGCGATCGAGCGCGGCGAGACCAAATATACGCCAGTTGCGGGCATTCAGCCCTTGCGCGAGGCGATTGCGCAGAAATTCAAGCGCGAGAATGGTCTCGACTACAAAGCTTCGCAAACGATCGTTGGCACTGGCGGCAAACATATTCTGTTCAATGCCTTTCTCGCGACGGTGAACCCCGGCGATGAAGTCATTATTCCCGCGCCTTATTGGGTGAGTTATCCGGACATGGTGGCGATTGCGGGCGGTACGCCCATCTTTGTCGAAACCACGATGGAACATGGGTTCAAGCTGCAGGCCGAAGCGCTGAGCCAAGCCATTACGCCGAAAACCAAATGGCTCTTGCTGAATTCGCCGTCGAACCCTTCAGGCGCCGCCTATACGCATGATGAGATGAAGGCGCTCACCGATGTGCTTCTGCATCACCCGCATGTCTGGGTGCTGACCGACGATATTTACGAACATCTGATCTATGGCGATTTCGTCTTTGTTACGCCGGCGCAAGTCGAGCCCAATCTCTACGAGCGCACGCTGACGATGAACGGCGTCTCGAAATCCTATGCGATGACCGGCTGGCGCATCGGCTATGCCGCCGGACCCGAACATCTCATCAAGGCGATGGATATGTTGCAGGGCCAGCAGACTTCCGGCGCCTGCTCGATCGCGCAATGGGCCTCGGTCGAGGCCCTGACCGGGCCGCAGGATTTCATCGCGCAGCGCCGCAAGGTCTTCGAGGCCCGCCGCGATCTCGTCGTGTCGATGGTGAACCAGGCGAAATATTTGAAATGCCCATCGCCGGAGGGCGCTTTCTACGTCTATCCGTCCTGCGCCGAGGCGATTGGCAAGAAGACGCCGGATGGCAAGGTGATTAACAGCGACGAGGATTT
>DASQCU010000399.1:0-3956 GCA_035634575.1 Beijerinckia sp. | reverse complement strand
TCGGCGATGTGATGGGCCAAAGCGCGGCACTCATCGCCTTGCGGGGATAAACCCTTCTCGATTGAAGCGATGGAAAGATCGGCACCGGACCTCTGCTCATCGAGCGCAGCTGGCCAGCGATGCAAGATATGGAACAGATGTTCGCGTACGATCTCGGCCGCGACGCGGCGTGGCGCTTCGGCGCCAAGGTCAAGCCCCAAAGCTAGGGCCGACGCTGCGCCATGCGCGGCCTTGCAGAGGTTGAAGATCAGCGGCAGGACGATTGCCACCTCTTCGACGCGCCGGCCGCGCAGAAATTTCATGCCGTCGCATACATGGATCGGCCGTTCGATAGAGACCCGCACAATCGGCGGGTTTTGCGCGCGCGCAGCTGGGAAAGCGAGCAGATCCGCGGACATCACGGCTTCAGCTCGGCGGGCTCAAGACGCCCGGTCAAGATCGCGCGGCGCGAGGGAATCGCATCAAGGGCGGAATGGCCGTCACCGGGCGCTTCAGCGGCATTGCTTGCGGCGATCTCCTGGTCCCGAGCCGCGCGGATCTCGGCGGTTTTTGCACCCTCAACCCTGTTCTCAGGATCGAAAATTGCGATCAGAACCGCCTGCGCCACTTCGACCGCCATGAGCTGATTCGTCAATTCATGAACCGGCGAGAACAGCGAACAAGCCATATAGGGGCCGGTCTCCGGACGGGCTGCCCAGATGAATTCATAGTTTCCCGATGGAAAGTTGATGAGCTCTTTGGTGCCGGGCTTTGCGGCGTCAAAGCTTGCGTCCGGAATGATGACGAGGTTCATGAACCAGGGGGTCAGGAGAACGCCGAGAATCTTGCTTTCATAAGGTTGAAAGCCGATCGCCTGTACGTAAAGTGCCTTATTGAGCAAAGGCACTTCCCGCATCTTGCCTGCATGAAGCTCCTTGAAAGCGGCCTCAAATGCGCGGGTGAGGGTGCGGGCACGATTGCGCAATGCCTGATCGGCGGGCTCCGGTGCAATTGTGCTGGCCCCCGCCCTCTCCGTGCAGTCTGGCACGACCTGCGCGGATGGTTCGGCAAGAGCCATGAATCCGGTTTTCTCGGCGTCGCAATTGGGGCATCGCCAATGGGATGGGAGCTGGCTGAAAGGCGTTCCGGGAGGAATCTGCCAAGCCTCGCAGCCCTTCCCTGGATCATAGACATACCAGCAGATCTTACACTCAAGCCGCGTTGTATCCGCGATCCGGGCGGCGTCCCCCAGAAATGAGCCTTCAAAGGAGGGATGAGGCGCGCTCATGCGAGAGCCTCCAGCACTTCGCCAAGCCGCTCGGCGCTGTCGCGTATGTCTTCTTCGGCGGCCAATGCGACGACCGGCACGTCGACAATCTCGATCGTGTCGAGGATCAAGACATCCATCGAATTATAGAAGCGGACGCGCCAGACATGCGGCCAGCGCGTCGCGGTGATCCGGCAATTGCCATAGCCGCGCGAGAGGATGCGCGTCGGCCCTTCGCCAAGCACTTCATCGAGACAAACCAGATCCTCGGGCGTGTGCGGCAATAAGGTGAGGTTTATGATATGCGCAGCCTCGCTCAGTGTCTGCTTCGACTTGTCCGTGATCTCGGTCAGCAAGGCCGGGGCATTGACCACACCCGGGCGCGCGAGGAGGTCGGCGGGGATGTTTTGAGAAAGCGAAGGGGCAAAACTTCGCGCCTTCACAGCCTCCGGCACGAACCCAATTTCAATACGGTCCGCGACGAGGCCACGCCGCGCATCGCGTTCCCGAACCCGCCAGATTCCAGCAAAAATGCTTTCCTGAATCTCGATCAGCGGATCATCCTCGATGATGATCGACACTTCGCCTTCGCCAAGAATTTCATCGACGAGCGCCCGCCCCTTGGCGTCCAGTCCGCCGACACTCAGCACCGACTCCCTTCCCGGCTTCCAGCCTTGGACAAGATCATGCAGCGCGCGCAGGCGCGGCATACCCTCGGCCCGAACCTCCTCGCTCACACCATAGGGAATGCGGGCCTCGAAGGTCTGCATGCCGGCCGGCATCGGCAGATAGGCGAGATCGGCGCCATCCTCGGCCTCGGGCTGGCTGCCGGGGCCAAAACCAGCCGGCGGATCGAGTGGGCTGCGCATCGCCTCCTCCTAATGGTTCAGGACGGGGGCAGCCCCGTCGAGGAAGCCACGAATCTTCTCGATGTAATCATCCCAGTCGCGCACGCGCGGAATGCTGCCGACGAGCTGGCCATCCCGGACAAAGACGAGAGTGGGTTTCACGTCAGCCTTGAAACGTTCGCAGACATGCGGCTCGGCCGCGCGCGCGACAACTGCCGGATAGAGGCGGCCCTGGAAGTGGGCCACGAGTTCGGGGAGAATGACAGCAATATCGTTCGAATCGAGAAGCTTGTCGGGATCGCCCGTCACGAAAAGAACCCTGTCTCCAGGCTCAGTGAGGAATGCTTCGAGCGACGTCTCGTCCACGACGGGATAGCCATGACGGCTCGTCAGAGTCTCGATCAGCATTGACATGATGCACCTTCCCGACGCGGCAATCTGGTCACGCCTTGGCGCGCCCGGCCTGCCGCGCCTCTTCAAGATGGGGTGGCAGCGTGGGGCCCTCAGCGAGAAAATCGGCGAAGGCGAAATCAGTATTCTCGCCATTTGCCGCCGCCGTCAGCGCGGCATGCGCAAGTTCGATCTGCTGCGCCCGCTCCGGCGTTAGAATTTCCCGCGCTGAGCCCAGAAACACGAGCACCCAAGTCCCTGCGGGCTGCGGTCCTATTAGGGCTAGATCAACGGTTGATCGCTCTTCGCCTTTGCGACAAATGGCCCGATGGCCGGACACCGATTCCACGACCATGGGGATGCCGATACACATCAGCGCCCCCGCTCCGCGAACATATCCGCTGGAAAGAAGCGTTCGTCGCCGATGCGGCAGGCGATTTCAGCCGAGGGACGTTCGCCTTCATAAAGCGGCCTCTGGAGGGCCAGCGCGCTCAGCGCCTCGGCCACATCAAGGCGTTGCGCAATGAAAATATCATGCTCGGCGAGATAGCCGACGGCGGCGGCAATGGCCGGCTCGATCCGCGCCGCGACAGCATTGGTCAGGCCACCGCCATAATCCTCGATCAGTTCCGGCTGCACGCCAATGAGGAGAAGGTGAGCGGGCATCTCGCCCGTCAATTCGGCAAGCGCCAGAACTTCCTGAAAGCCAGTCTGATGCAGACTCATCTTCTTGGCGCCGAGGAAGGCAGGCACTTCGCTGTCGCGCAAAATGCGCAAGGTTCCGGGCTCAAGACCGAAATCGACGGCGTCGAAGATGACGAGGAGATCGCAGTCCTGCACAAAAGGGAGCAGCGCCATGCCGCGCGTTCCGCCATCCATGACACTTATATTATCCGGACACCGATAGCGCTCGTTGAATGTCTCAACCGCACGAACGCCGAAGCCTTCATCGGCCCATAGGACATTGCCGATTCCAAGTATGAGCGCTTGCACCGCTTTGCCTCATGTCGTTCTTGGAGCAAAGCGCGGTGGCTTCATTGGCCATCTTCTTTGCATTGCAAATCTTACGAAATCGATATGCCAAAAGTATTCAGCTTTGAAAATACGGTTATTTCTAACCTTACGCCGGTAGGACCTAGGCGCGGAATGGACAGCTTCTAACAAAATACACAAAAACTGGCAACCTAATATCCATAAAAAAGAGCGGTCGAAGCCGCTCTTTGAACTTCCTTTCCAAGGGATCGCTCAATCGGATCGTGTATCCTTGAAGGTACGCACGCCGCTAATCATGGTCGAAACAATCGATTGCCGGGACATGATATCTTCGCGGATCGCAACATAAACATGGATGATGATGAAGAGAATAAAAATCCACATGCCGAGATGATGCCAGGTATGCACATCCTGGCTTTGTCCGAACAAAGGAATAACCCAACCGAACAGCCGGTCTGCCCAGCTTCCCCGCTGCAAGC
>DASQCU010000398.1:0-4623 GCA_035634575.1 Beijerinckia sp. | reverse complement strand
GATTGTCCCGAGCGTGGTTTGAAACACCCGCGGCAGGCTCATCAGGGCGCTCTGAAAGTCGAAATTTTCATGCCCGTCGATTGCCTCGATGAGCCGAACAGGCTTCGGCAGAGAAGACAGGAGGCGGTGCATGTTCTTGCGGGCGAGGAAGGTGACATCCGCGCCGCAATCGAGAAGCTTCGGCAGATAACGGCAAAACTGGATGAGATCGCCCAAACCCTGCTCGTCCCAGACGATAATCCTTTTGCCCGTCAGCGGCTCGCCATTCCACTTTGGCAGGTTCGAGTCGAAGCTCTTTCGCGGCGCGTTCGAACGATCCCAGCGGCTTTCGAAATCGTCAAACCCTTCTTTCAGCCGGCCGCTCAGGAGAAAAGCTCCGGCGCGGTTGTTGCGCGCATCGGGATAGTCGGGCTTATGTTTCAAGGCCACGTTGAAACAGGCGAGCGCGTCCTCGATCCGGCCAAGTTCTTTCAAGGCGACACCAAGGCTCGACAGAGCCTCCGGGTAATCTGCCTTCAATCCCAAGGCTTCCTCATAGCAGGCGATCGCCTCGGGCAAACGATCCATCTCCTGCAGAACATTGCCGCGATTGAGCAGAGCCTCTGGCGAAAGCGGATTCAATCGGCAGGCTTCTTCCAGCGCCGTCAAGGCCTCATCCAGGCGGCCAAGCTTGTGCAGAATGACGCCGCGAAGACCCAAGGCCCGTGCGTGTTTGTTGTCGTGCCGCAAGGCGTCGTCGCAGGAAGAGAGCGCCTCCGAAAAACGCCCCAGTTCGAACAGGACATTGGCGCGATTGGTCAGCGCTGGCAGGAAATAGGGCCTGACCTTCAAAGCCTCCCGATAGGAGGCAAGCGCATCCGCGCGACGGCCGAGCTCATGCAATGTGTTGCCGCGATTGCACCAGGCTTCGCAATAGGAAGGCTCCAGTTTCAGCGCCGCATCATAGGCAGCAAGAGCCTCCTCCAGGCGGGCCAGCGCCTGAAGCGCAATCCCCTTGTTATAGAAGGCCTGCGGATAGTTTTGACGATACTTCAGGGCGCGATCGTAGCAGGCAATGGCCTCCTCGACGCGATCGAGCTTTTGCAACACATTGCCGCGATTAAGCTCTGTTTCGGCATCAGGCGGCCCAAGCCTTGCCGCCTCCTCGTAGGCGGCGAGCGCCTCATCGAGACGGCCAAGCTTTTGCAGCACAGATCCCTTGTTGAACAGATTGACGCTATCCTCCGGCTTTATCGCGAAAACCGATTGGAAACACTCCAGCGCCTCGTCGAAACGGCCGAACCTTTCGAGCAAGGCGCCGCGATTTGTCAGGGCCTCGCAATAATTCGGGCGCAGGCGCAATGCCTGCTCATAGGCCGTGAGCGCCTCATTCATACGGCCAAGGCTTTGTCTGACGACACCGATGCTGAAAAGAATTTCGACATCCTCGGGACGCAGCTTCAGGATTGCTTCAAACGATTCCAGAGCCTCCTGCGGCCGGCCAAGCCTTTGCAGAACAATTGCACGCCCGCCCAGCGCCTCCGCATAGGCCGGCTGCAAGGCCAGCGCCCGGTCGAACCAGGAGAGGGCACTGCGCAGATCATCGGCGTTGAAATAGATGAGGCCCATGACATAGCAGCCGACTTCGCTCACCGCCGCAAGATGCGCATATTGCTTGATATGCGCGACAGCCTGATCGGGTGCGCCGGCGTTCAAAAGGCCGAAGGCTTCGGTCACCGCGACTTGCAGCAATGTCTTCTCGCGGTTCGTGTTGCCACGAGCAGCCTGCGAAGGGTTCAGATGTGCGGAGGGGTTGGCGCTCATTCAAACATGCTCATCAAGATCTCCCCTGAACCCGAAGGTTTTCAGGGTTCCTTTTCGGCAGATCGCTTGGACCGAGGGCGATATGCCGGGATTGCCGCGCCTTCTTCATCGAAAGGGCTGTATGCAAGTCGGCTCGCCTCCTGTTTCCGAAGCTTCGATCGATGCGAGGATGATGATGATCATTGGAAAAGCGGAGGACGCGGAAACAGCGCTTTTTTCATCACACCCGGGATCAGGGTGATAGAAGCGGAGAAAACTTTCGCGGACCTGACGTATCGAGCCCCGCGCGGCGTACCCGCTTTGGCTTGTCCCCGGCCAGCATCCGTGCTACCCGCAGGCCGCGCAGGAGAGGTGCAATGGCTGATGTTATCGGAAATGGTGCTGAAAACGCGGCACCCGCAATCAATGCTATGGTTCAATATACAAAGGATTTTTCCTTCGAAAATCCGAATGCGCCACGCTCCCTCGGGCCGCAGGAAAAAGCCCCCAACATTTCCATTCAGGTGAATGTCAACGCCAAACAGCTCGCCGAGACCGATTTCGAAGTGAATATCGTCCTCGAAGGGGCGGCAGGCGAAGGCTCCGACACTTTGTTCAAGTTCGAGCTCGATTATGCGGGGCTTTTCCGCCTGCATAATATTTCGCCAAACGATATGCACCCGGTCGTGATGATCGAATGCCCGCGGCTTTTATTTCCTTTCGCCCGGCAGATCATCGCGGAAGCGGTCCGCTCCGGTGGCTTCCCGCCCCTTTATATAGATCCGATAGATTTCGCGGCGCTTTATCGCAAGCGCCTCGACGAAGTCGCGGCCAATGTTTCGGCAATGCCCTCGTAAAAAGCAAACGCTGGCAGCAATCGAGCCCTCATGCCGAGGAGGGATCGTAGAGCCCGTCTCGAAGCACGAGGGCGTCTCCAGTGAACACTGGACATCATCCTTCGAGACGCAGGCTTCGCCTGCTCCTCAGGATGAGGACGACACTTTTGCAAAGGTTCTCACGGCTTCCGGTGGGTTTCAGCCCCGATAGCGGTTCCAGATCGCTTTTTCGCCAATTCCGGCAATAAAAGCGCGGTGCGCCTCCAATTCTTCCACCACCAGCAGGCTTATGAGCGGCGCAGGTCTTTCGCGCAGCAAGCCGTGAGCCTCCGCCGCCATCGTCGCCAGCCCGGTGGCGAAAATCAGCGCCGCCTGGCGCCCGCCCATCAGTTCGGCATAGACTTCGGCGAGAATTTCCGCATCGAGCAAAGCGCCGTGCTTCGTCCGGCGGGAATTGTCGATCCCATAACGATTGCACAAAGCGTCGAGGTTATTCGGCGCGCCCGGATGGCGGCGGCGGGCCAAGGCGAGGGTATCGACGACACGCTCAGGCCCGATCGGGTCATGTCCAAGGCGCGCCAATTCGGCATTGATGAAACGCATGTCGAATTCGGCATTATGGGCGACAATCTTCCCATCCGCCAAAAACTCGAGAAAATCGCCGCAAATATCGGAAAAAACCGGCTTGCCGCTTAGAAACTCCGAGGAAATGCCATGGACCTGAAAGGCCTCCTCGGGCATGTCGCGCTCAGGATTGATATAGACGTGATAGTTCTGGCCGGTCGGGATCGCGTTTAAAAGCTCGATACAGCCGATTTCGACGATCCGGTGGCCATTCGAAGGGTCTAGTCCCGTCGTCTCGGTATCGAGAACAATTTCCCGCATTCCCTAAACTCTGTCCTTGCCGCAACCGGGCACCCCCGCGAGCGATCGCAACAGGCTTTGAACCTGCCGCTCGGCCTCCGCGAAACCCCGGCTCGTGTCGATGATGAAATGCGACCGCAGCCGCTTTTCACGGTCGGGCATTTGCTTTTCCAATATCGCAGCAAGATGCTCCGGCGTCATGCCCGGACGTGCAGCCACGCGGGCCTTTTGCACTGTTTCCGGTGCGCTGACGAGGACGACCGCATCGACATAGCGCTCGCCCCCCGTCTCCAGCAAAAGCGGGACATCGACGACAACGATCCTTTCGCCGCTTTTCCTGGCCTCGTTGAGAAAATTCTCGCGCGAGCGCGCGACCAGAGGGTGGACGATCGATTCGAGCCCGGCGAGCGCAACAGAATCACCAAGAACGCGCTCGCGAAGTGCCAAGCGATCGACTGCCCCGGCCTGCGTCGTGCCGGGGAAAGCGGCCTCGATCAAAGGCGCGGCCTCACCCTCGTAAAGTGCATGGACTGCGGCATCCGCGTCAAAGACTTTCACGCCCGCCCGGCGAAACATCTCGGCGGTTGTCGATTTGCCCATTCCGATGGATCCGGTCAGGCCCAGAACGAACATCAGCTTTTCGCCATGACATCGGCTTCAATCAGGGTCCGCAATTCCGAGCTGACCTTTGGCCTTTGCCCGAACCAATGTTCGAATCCAGGCACCGCCTGATGCAGCAACATGCCGAGCCCTCCGACAACCCGCAGTCCGCGCGATCTGGCACGGTGCAGAAGTCCAGTTTCAAGCGGGACATAGACGATATCGTTCACGACCGCTTGGGCAGGCAGAGTCTCAAGATCAATATCGAGCATCGGCTGACCGGTCATGCCAAGCGAAGTCGTATTCACGAGGAGACCGGCGCGCCCTAAGAGATCGGGCAGATCGGCCAAGCCATGCGCCTTGACCGCCGGACCGAACCGGGCCGCGAGTTCTTCCGCACGCGCCTCAGTCCGGTTGACGAGCATGATTTCCTTGACAGAGCGCAGCAAAAGTCCTGCGATAATCGCCCGCGCCGCGCCCCCCGCGCCAAGGATCACCGCCCGTTCGAGACCAACGTCCCACCCTGGCGCATCCTGATCGA
>DASQCU010000397.1:0-2768 GCA_035634575.1 Beijerinckia sp. | reverse complement strand
CCCGGTTCACTTGCGAAATCAAGAACGGGCGTGCCGCTTGGATCGGCGAGATTGAGATGACTTTCGTCCGGCAGGCTCCAGGCGCTGACATTGGCGAGGATCGGGAAGGCCTTGCGGCATCCGGCGGGCATGGCCAGCACGAAGCTCCCGCCATTGGCCGGCTCCATTCGCAAGGTGACCCTGCACTTGCGGTTCCCATCATGACCTGAGAAGTCCCATTGGCCGGTCACGGCCTCGGGGCCGGTCAATTGCAGGCCGGCCTGAGCCTTGGGACCGCAAAGGGTTGCCGCGAGGAGAAGAGAGAACGCCGCCTTGGAAAGTTGCCGGAGCATCATGGAGCCTTGTTGCCGCCAAAAAACGAATCGCTTGCAAGCACTCATCCGCGCGGCCAGGGCGTCTCGGCAACCGGCGTCAACGGGCCCTTGCCAGCGGCGAAAGATGCGAGATTATCGACGACCAATTGCCCCATGGCCATGCGGGTATGAAGCGAGGCCGAGCCCACATGCGGCAATAGCACGATATTCTCCATGCCGATCAGCTCTTGCGGCACGCGCGGCTCGTTTGCAAAGACATCGAGCCCGGCGCTCAAAATCACCTTGTTCTTCAAGGCCGCGATCAAAGCCTCTTCATCGACGAGCGAGCCGCGTGCAACATTGATCAGAATCCCTTCCGGGCCGAGCGCCGCCAGGATTTCCGCATTGACGATATGTTTCGTTTCGGGCGTTGCGGGTGCAATGACCATCAAAATATCGCAGGCGCGCGCCATTTCGATGAGGCTCGGATAAAAGGGAAAAGCAACGTCAGCCTGCGCCTTGCGTCCGGTATAGATGATCTTGACGCCAAAAGCCTCCACCCGCTGCGCGATGGCCTTGCCGATACGGCCGAGCCCGAGAATGCCCATGGTGCGCCCGCGCAAGGTCGCCGTCAGCGGAAACGGCTTTTCGAGCCATTTTCCGGCCCGCAGATAAGCATCCGCCTGCGGGATCTGCCGGATCGTTGCGAGGGTAAGGCCGAGCGCAAGATCGGCGACCTCGTCATTCAGGACATCCGGCGTATTGGTGACGATAATCTTGTGTTGGCCCGCCCATTGTGCGTCGATGACGTCGTAACCTACGCCATTATGCGAGATGATCTCAAGATTGGGAAACTGGCGCATGAAATCCGCGTCGATCCGCTTGCCGCTATAGCCGGTCGCCAGGCCCCTGATGCGGTCCTTGACTTCAGCGATCACGTCCCGTGGATCGGCGGCTTCCGATAATTTGTGAAGCGTGCAGAAGCGCACGAGCCCCTCCGTGATGAAGGCAGGCAGGGGGCCCGGCAAGAGGACATCGAAATCAGCCAAAAACAAACCCTTCAAGGAAATCTATCGCTCGGACCCAAGCGCACTCTCGTGCCATCGGCCGAGCAGAGCCTTGGATAATGCCGTAAAAAAGGCAAAAATCGCAATCCCGGTCAGGGAAATCAAAGTCAGGGCGGCAAACATGCGCGGAATATTCAGGCGATAGCCCGCCTCGACGATACGGAAGGCGAGCCCCGCGCCCTTCCCGGCTGCGCCCGCCGCAAGTTCGGCGACGATCGCGCCAATGAGTGCAAGGCCGCCGCCGATCCGCAAACCGCCGAGAAAATAAGGCAAGGCTCCTGGCAAACGCAGCAAAAGCAGGGTCTTGAGCGGCGAGGCACGGTAAAGCTTGAACAGATCGATCAGATTGCGATCGGCTGAGGCAAGCCCCAGAGCCATATTTGCCAATATGGGAAAGAAGGCGACGAGAAAGGCGCAAACGAGCACCGCCGTCTGCGGGTCGAGATAAATGAGCAAGAGAGGTGCGATCGCGACAATGGGCGTCACCTGCAACACGATCGCAAAAGGCAGAAAAGAGCGCTCGACCCATTTCCACTGCGCGAACAGGATCGCGAGGCTGACCCCGCCGATGACGGCGGCCGCGAGCGCGCCAAGGGTGATCTTCAAGGTCACCCAAAGCGAAGCGAAAAGCGTCGCGCGATCGGTGACGAGCGTCTCAAGAATGAGCGAAGGCGCAGGGAGGACATAAGGCGGAATGTCCTTTATCCGCACCATTGCTTCCCACAGACCGATCAGGCTCACGAAAACCGCGGCCGGCGGCACGTAGCGCGTGGCCCATTGCCCAAGTGTCATGTGCGCTTCTCGTGCATCGCGCGATGCAGGGCGCTAGAGGCCTCCTGGCAGTAAAGCGCATAGGTGTGACTGGCGCGGAAGTCCTCGTCGCGCGGCATGTCCGTCTCGATCTCGATATCCTCGATGACCCTTCCGGGGTGCGCCGCCATGACCGCAATGCGCGTCGAAAGATAGACGCTTTCATAGACGGAATGGGTGACGAAGACGATGGTCGTGCCGAGTTCGCCTTGCAGACGCAAAAGGTCGTCGTTCAGCCGGAAGCGGGTGATCTCGTCGAGCGCGGCGAAAGGCTCGTCGAGCAAAAGCAGCAAAGGGTGCCGCACGAGGGCGCGGGCGATCGAGACGCGCATGCGCTGACCGCCGGAGAGTTCGCGCGGATAGGACTTGGCGAAAGATGAAAGACCGACCTGTGCCAGGACCTCCTCGATCCTTGCCGCTGCCGCGCGGCGGCTCTCGTTTTGCAGGCGAAGCGGCAGGTAGACATTGTCGAAGACATTGGCCCAGGGCAACAAGGTCGGCTCCTGAAAGACGAAGCCGACCGTCTCGCTCGCCTCGGTGAAGGAGCGTGACAGGCTCCCGGAGGAGGCATTGTCGAGCCCCGCGATCAAGCGCAGGA
>DASQCU010000396.1:0-2253 GCA_035634575.1 Beijerinckia sp. | reverse complement strand
TCGCGCAAACCGCGCGATATTCAAAGCCGCTTAAGCCGCCTTCTCTATCTCCGGGGTGCCGGCTTCGGAGGAGCGCCGGGGGCGGCGAGAGCGCGCCTTCGGGGGCGTCCACTTGCCATCTACATTTTTGGCGAGACCGCGCTTTTTCAATGCTTGCAGCGCAAAGGACACCATTCGATTGTTGATATCTCGCCCGGTTGCCTTGATATGCGCGGCGATCTCGGCGGCTGAAAGGGCGCCATGTTGCTCGAGGACTGCAGTGATCGCCGCGCCGATGGTCTGGCGTGCCTTGGCCGGCTCGTTTGCCTTCGGCTG
Organism: Beijerinckia sp.; assembly: GCA_035634575.1. Classification (GTDB taxonomy): domain Bacteria; phylum Pseudomonadota; class Alphaproteobacteria; order Rhizobiales; family Beijerinckiaceae; genus Beijerinckia. Next base: position 1,938 of record DASQCU010000396.1, on the reverse strand, counting down.
GTGGCTCGCCTTTGGCCCAGGTTTTTGCTTTGGCTTTGGCTCAGGCGCTGTTCTTGCCCGTCGCGCGGAACTCTTATCGAGAGCGTGAAGCTCGCGCTCGGCGACGCGAAGATCGGCGATCTTCGCCTCCAGTTCAGCGATCTTCGCGCGAATGCGTTCGAGTGAAGTGTCCATGGTACCTTTTCTTATGATGCTCGGTTGATGGGAGGGCTTACGGTCCCTCTAGTCGAGATGGTCGATCCTACACCCGGAAATGGGGTGCAGCCTTTGCCAATTCAATTCTACCTCGTGCCCATCGTAGGACAACGTTCCGTCGCACAATTTCGTTTTCGAATCTACAGCGTGCGCAAAATCAACCACCTTCTTCTGCGAAGATCGTGGAGCTGGCTCTCCGGTCAGGCCAGACGACCTCGCCCGCGCGATGAGAGCGAGGTGCTCGGCCGGCCCGGCGCAGGCGATCCCCCCTTGAAGAGTGGGCGGCCGTCTTGGCCGCCCAAGGCATGCCGCTTGGCATCACCGAGGTTCAACTCGGGCTGGATCGACTTTGGAGTGCCCGGCACCGGGCCGGTCGCCGGCCCGATCACTCCTGTACAGGTCTTTTTCGCGCAGGCGAGCAAAGCACGAACCGGCATCTGATCGCGGGAGCCAACCAGGCTCGAACTGCAAATGACTCGGCAGGTGGCGATGAGGTCTTCGACACCTACCGCAAACCGGCGACCGTCAGACCGACCAACAGACAGTCTGCATTCCGGCTTTTGGTTAGCTTGAAATGCGGACTGTCTGAAATCCTCCCACTTCCACCGCCAGCAACGGTTCAATTCGACCCAAAGATTAATCCTTGGACCGAAGGCAGGCCCAGGCAAGATAATTTCCCTTTAAATCAGCTGCGTAGCTCATGTTCGAAAAACTGGCTCAGCATATGCTATTGAGCTGCGAGTTTTTTAAGTTCCAATCCGATTGGCGTTCCCATCGGACTCGGGCTCAAATCCATGGTTTATGGGAGCGCCTCATGACAGCGCCGCGTTCGTTCGACACTCTTCTTATCGATAAAATGGGATCGATTGCCCAAATCACGATCAACAGGCCAGATGTACTTAACGCTTTAAACCGGCCAACGATCGCTGACCTCGCCGCCGCGATGGAGGCGTTTCGCGCCGATGACTCCATAAGGGGCATTATCCTCACAGGCAGCGGGGACAAGGCCTTCGCCGCGGGATCCGACATCCTTGAGCTGAGCCAACTGACTGAATTCGAGGCCAAAGCTATGGCTCGCCAGGGCCAGGCTTTGACGGATTTGATTGAAAACCTTGGAAAACCGGTCATCGCGGCGCTGAACGGATATGCCATCGGCGGCGGTTGTGAATTGGCGTTGGCATGCACCATGCGCGTCGCTGCGGAACATGCGAGGCTTAGCCAACCCGAGGTGCGAGTGGGGCTTATCCCCGGCTTTGGCGGTACGCAAAGGCTTCCGCGTCTGATCGGCAAGGGACGTGCGCTGCAGATGATCCTGTCGGGCGATATGACCGATGCGCAGGAGGCCTGGCGCATCGGTCTCGTTGACGAAATCGTCCCCAAGGACAGGCTCCTCGATCGTGCGGAGGCTATCCTTTTGACGATTGCATCCAATGCGCCATTGGCGGTCCGGCTTTCACTTGAGGCCGTCAACAATGGAATGGAAATGACGCAGGCGCAGGGATTGCAACTTGAAGCCGCCCTGTTTGCTCTCGCAGTGTCGACCGCAGACCAGAAAGAGGGCACGGCCGCGTTTCTTGAAAGGCGGAAACCGCACTTCACCGGGCAATAAGAGTCCTAAGTCTTAACAGATTGTAGAATGTAAGATGCCCGTGTGTTTCCGATGTTACGGCGGTGTTGGCGCGGCCCGATATGTGGCCTTTGCTTGCGTGCCGCAGAGCTGGTCTCCGCTTCTGAAGGAATACG
>DASQCU010000395.1:0-3535 GCA_035634575.1 Beijerinckia sp. | reverse complement strand
TATCGGCGGCATCTGCGAAATCATGCGCCTCGATGGTGCAGCCTCGCGTGAAGGACTTCGGATAAAAGTAGAGAACGACTGGTCCTTTTTTGAGGGCCTCCGACAGGTTGAATGTGAAATCCTTGCCGCCGAAGGCCGCCTGCGCCGTGAAATCGGGCGCGGTGTCGCCGAGTTTCAAGTCGGCGAACACGGGTGAGGTTGTCAATATACCGGTCAAGGCGATGGCGGCGGCAAGGCGCTTCATTATTTTTCTCCACTACAAACCCAATGATAAGGAACATTCGCATCATCGGGCGCGAAGGTCGCATCAGAAAATCGTGACTGATTATCAGAAGTTGGACGCGGGTTACGGAGCTACGGCAGGAGCAGCACCTCCCGAGGACGCATTGGGTGCTTCCGAAACCAGAGCGACTTTCGTATAGCCCGCGGTATTGATGAGCCCCATGATCTCGATCACCTTGCCGTAAGCTATGGTCTTGTCACCACGCACGTGAATGCGCTGGTCCTTGCTATCGGCATTTTCGCCAAGAACAGCGATGAGTTCATCGGCTGCGACTTCGCGCTGATCGACAAAAAACTTGCCTTCGCCGGTGATGCTCACGGCGATCGGGGGTTTCTGATCAGTCAACGGTTTGGTCTGCGCCTTGGGCAAATCGACAGGAACGCCGGTCGCCATCAGGGGTGCTGCCACCATGAATACAATGAGAAGCACCAGCATGACGTCAACGAGCGGTGTCACATTCATATCGGCCATGGGGGCCGCATCGAATTCACCATCATGCTTACGCAACGCGAAGGCCATTGCGCTCCTCCTTCCTCGAAAGCTGCCGCGACAATTCGATTTCGAATACGCCGATGAAGGCGGTCAGCCGTTTGCCGTAACGTCCGATATCGGTGCCGATGCGATTGTAGAACACCACGGCGGGAATAGCGGCGATGAGGCCAAGGGCTGTTGCGAACAAAGCTTCGGCAATACCCGGCGCAACCACGCCGAGACTCGTATTGTTGGAAGCGGCAATGCCTTGGAACGATGTCATGATACCCCAGACAGTCCCGAAGAGACCGACGAAGGGACCAACCGCGCCGATCGTCGCAAGGCCTGGCAGGTTGCTCTGCAGCCGGTCGAGCGCGCTGCTGCTCGCCAGTTGCGCAACTCTGTGGATGCGCTCCTGTAGGCTGTCCTTTTGCGCTTCGGTATGGATGAGATCGGCCGAGCGCGAATGTTCTTCGACCATGGCCTTATAGACCGTGACGAAGGGATCATTCGCGGAAGCCCGCGCGAAACTCTCGGCCACAGTGGTAACGGGGAGCCCCGCCTGTACGCTGGCAATGAGCTTGCCGGCCCTTCTATTGAGGATCTGCAATCTTATGATCTTTTCAAGGATGATGGCCCATCCCCAAGCCGAGGCGAGGATGAGAATGATCATCACGGCTTTGACGACCGTGTCGGCTTGCAGGAAGAGTTCGATGGGCGACAGGGCATGCGCGGCAGATGTCGCGCCGGTGATTGCCGCGTTTGCGGCATCGACAGGTTCAGCCATTGTAAGTGTCTCGCGTGGGGGGTTGATCAATTGAGGCGATAGGTGATGGCGCCGGAAAGCGATACCGGGCGTGTTGTACCGGGCGCCGGGAAGGGCGCCGCATGAGCAAGCGCTTCTGCGGCAGCCGTATCGAATGCGGCATTGCCCGAGGGCGTTATGCTCTTCGACAAGAGCTCGCCCGATGGACTGATGACGAGGTGATAGCTGACGCGGCCTGATTCATGATGCATCATCGCGGCGCGAGGATAGGTATTGGCGGCAGCCCTGTTGATGCGCGCATAGACTTGGCCAGGGTAGCTCGAGGGCATTGCATTTGGAGGCGGCGGGGCCTGCGACGCAGTGGGATGCGGCGCCGCATTCTGGGCCGCCCGTGGCTGGACAACAGGCGGCTTGCGCTCAACCACTTTTTTCTTTTCCGGAACCGGCGGCTTAGGTTCGACCGGCGCGACAGGTTCGGGTTCGGCCGCAAGGGGCGGGGGCGGTTCAGGAACGGCTTCCGCGACGGGGGGAGGCGGGGGCGGCTCCTCAATCTGCGGTGTTGGCTCGACAGGAGCCTCGGGCGTCGGGAGCATCACCAGTTCTATGGGCTCTTGTTCGACCGGATCATGCGGATGCGCGCTATAGGAGACGGCCGCGACCATTACCAGCGCATAGAGCGCAAGGCCCGCAGCGTGAAGGAGATAGGGCGGCTTGCCGCCTTGCGGGGCGAGAAGCGATTCAGCGCCTTCCCTTGCAATGTTCAATTTGCTTTCGATTTCTGAAAACGGAAGAAATGCTTCTGCAACAGCTGCCGTCATTGCGCGACCTTCTCAAAATCGAGCGGCCGACAACCGCCACTTCATTAAAACTATAAATATAGTAGAAAACTGGTTCAAGAATTTTTTTTTGCGGCCGCGCATTGCACATTAGGATGGATCCTGATCGCAGGCCAAACTGGTTGTTTGCCGATAAAGCCAATTCTTCTTATCGGTTTAATGGAGATAAACTTTTTGCATGTCTCTGGCAGAAAAGTATAAAATTGCTATCTCGTGCGATCTCGAATATACAGCATCGGGTTCGCGACCAGGCGGGGCCGATTTTGATCGTAGCAAACCGCCGAACCTGGCTTCGGGCCCGCCAATTCCGGTGCAATGCCCGAGTGGGACTGCATGCTTTCAAACAAAGCAAAATATGGCCTGAAGGCGCTCATCCATCTTGCCACTTACGAAGGGCCGTGCCTTGCGGGAGACATTGCGGCGCAGAATCAGATTCCGCGTAAATTTCTGGACGCGATCCTGCTCGAATTGCGGAATGCAGGCATACTCACCAGCAAGAAAGGGAAGGGCGGAGGCTATCATCTGGCCCGTCCGGCAGAAAAAATCACAGCCGGCCAGATTATTCGTATTCTCGATGGGACTCTGGCGCCGATCGCCTGCGCCAGCCGCACGGCCTATAGACGTTGCGCGGATTGCCCCGATGAGGAGGCCTGCGCGATACGCGATCTCATGATCGATGTGCGGGACGCCATGGCGCTGATTGTCGACCGGACAAGCATAGCGGCTTTGCGCGCTCGCGGCGACCGCGGCAAAATTCCGCTTCTGCAAGATTGATTTCACCAAGATTTTCAGACCGCCGATCGAATGCCCTTTAGGACAGGCCGTTTGGCGCTCTTGACGTAATGCTGCACTTATCTATAAAGTTTATTGATTTTATGGAAAAAGTGCCAAATGTCAAAGTCACAAGGTGGTGAACCGATGCAGCCCTGCGCGTCAGCCCCGGCCAGCGCCGTTTCAGGCAGGTTCGGCCGGGATATGGGGGATCGTCTCCGGACGCTCTTGACGCGAGAGAACCTATCGCTCGAAAAGCTCGCGGCTTTTTCCGGCTTGTGCACGGCAAGGCTTGAGGCGATCGCGAAAGGAGAAATCGTCCCGACGATCGGCCATCTGTGGCAAATTGCCAACGCCCTTGGTGTGCCATTCGGCAGGCTAGTTGCCCCGCGCCAGAGACGCGGCATG
>DASQCU010000394.1:0-1528 GCA_035634575.1 Beijerinckia sp. | reverse complement strand
ACCCGGCCATTGCCCGCCGCAATCGCCTTGCCGCCGTCACTCGCCTCAATATTCGAGACGAGAAGGAATTTATTGGCCAGACGCCCGGTCAAAGCCTCCTTCAAGACGAAACATTTCTGATTGATGCGGATCGTCGCGCGGATGACTTCCGGCGGAATATCGAGAAAAGCCGCCTCGAATTCGCCCATCAGCACGACCGGCCATTCAACGAGCCCCGCGACCTCGTGCAAAAGCGCTTCGTCCTCGACGAGATCGAGCCCTTGCGCGAGGCTCAGATTCTTCGCGTCATGCAGGATGAGGTCGCGCCGCCTTGCCGGATCGAGCACCACTTTGGCTTTTTCGAGCGCAGGCACATAATCATCGAATCGGCGCACCTTGATCGCGCCCGGCGCCATGAATCTATGGCCGAACGTAATATTGCCCGCCTCTATGCCATCGACCGCGAAAGGAACAATATCGGGCTCTTCCGTCTCCGGGCCGAAAGTCGCGAGAATATTGTGCAAGGGCCGCACCCAGCGCAAGGCATCGCTGCGCACGGAGGCAGACCCCCAGCGCATGGATTTCGGCCAGGGAAAGCTCTTGATCAGGGGCGGCAGGATCTCAGCCAGAACATCGATCGTCTCCTTGCCGGGACGTTCGATCACAGCAACATAGAATTCGCCCTTCTTGGCGTCTTTCTCGATCTTGACCTCATCGAGCGAGGCGAGCCCGGCGCTTTTCAAGAAGCCCTGCACGGCAGCCTCGGGCGCGCCCACCTTCGGGCCTTTTCTCTCCTCGCGCGTATCGGCCTGCCGCGCAGGCAGACCCGCCACATGCAAAGCAAGCCGGCGCGGGGTCGAAAAACTCACCGCGCCCTCATGCATAAGGCCGCGTTCGCTCAAGGCGCTGGTGACAAGGCGTTTCAGATCCTCGGCCGCCTGCGTCTGCATCCGGGCCGGGATTTCTTCGGAGAAAAGTTCGAGAAGGAGATCGGACATATCGTGAAATCTTGAAGCTGCGCGAGCGGAAAGACAGTTTCATAGAACCTGGATGCAACAGGCATTCGCGGTCAATCTGCAGCCCCGCCGCCTTTGGTTTTGAGCCAGGCCGCGCCGCAGGCCTTGGCGAGATCGCGCACGCGCAGAATATAGCTTTGCCGCTCGGTCACGGAAATCACCCCGCGCGCGTCGAGCAGATTGAAAATATGTGAAGCCTTGATGCACTGATCATAGGCGGGAAGAACCATTTCATGGCGGCCGCCCTTGTCGCCCTTGGCGAGCAGGGCCCGGCATTCGGCTTCCGCATCCTTGAAGCGCTGGAACAAGGCCTCGACATTCGCCCCTTCGAAATTGTGGCGCGAATATTCCTGCTCGGCCTGCAGGAAGACATCGCCGTAAGTGACCCTATCGGCCCCCTCGCCGCCATTGAAATTCAGATCCATGATCCGGTCGACATTTTGCAGATAGCAGGCAAGCCGCTCAAGACCATAGGTCAATTCACCAGAAACGGGCGCGCATTCGATCCCCGCGACCTGCTGAAAATAGGTGAA
>DASQCU010000393.1:0-6480 GCA_035634575.1 Beijerinckia sp. | reverse complement strand
AGATTCCGCTGTCAAATTTTCTCAGCGACGCCAAATCCTGGCCAATTCCAACGCCGCCCGCGATGAGGAGGTGAGGAATTACAATGGATCAGGTCACGCAACAAAATGCAGCAATGGTCGAGCAAACCACCGCGGCCGCGCATTCGCTCGCCGAAGAAGGTGAAGAATTGGCGCAGCTCGTTGGGTTTTTCGACACCGGCGACAAGGCCCAATCCGCCAATACGCGAAAATTATCAGTGCAAAAAGCTCATGGCATGGTCAAGCGCGGACAACAGCGCAAAAATGAAGGAAAAATATTGCAATATGCGTAAAACCTGCGCGGGCATTCAAGCGCCAATTCGCCTCCCAGCGTCGCAGCTTCAAACTGACTACGCGCTTGGAACATGGTCGGTACCGTCTGCAAATCAAACAGCACTTGATCTTGCTGGGATTGTTATACAAGCGGCTGGAGGTCTTCCTGTTTACGCAAGGAATCCTGTATTAGCAAACCTATCGCGCCGCCGGCTCAACTGCTGGTCGCCGTGATCAATCTCGGGCATGCCTTTGCCGAGTTGTGTGGCCAGGGTCGAGGGGTCTGACTGGCTGGCCTTCGTGCGGCCGATCGCTCGCGCCCTGGCGAGCGCGGAGATCACTTTCTCATCGCGTCTCACAAGGACTTCGAAAATGGCTTCCAGATTGGATAAATCTGGCCTTGCTCGCCTGGCATTTGGCTTACGCCTTCTCTGCTATAGCAGCGAGAACACTATCGCGGGTCTCTTCCGGCGTCTTGCCCTCTGTATAGACCACGATCTTCAGGCCAAGCGCTTCCGCCAGCAGCTTCCCTACAGTGCTTTTGCCGGCTCCCATCGGTCCAATCAAGATGATCTCTTCTCTCAAATATGGCTGCCCCTGGCTGTGCTATGAACAATCTCCACACTTGGACCCCCAATTAACTCTGATGGAATAGATGCGCCCCTGAGCCAGGCCTCGGCGCAGCCCTGCGACGAAATTTCGTTAGATGGAGTGGCCTCGGCTTTCAAAGATTTATGTAAAGCGCGATAGGAGTCGCTCCAGGCCCGCAATTGTTGCGTCGTTGGCTTGTCATCAGCGTTTTGGCGGTGAAGAGCTTGCTCAATCAGAGCGCTCATCAGGAGGAGTTGAACATCGATATATTCAAGGACACGGGCGCGGCAGGTTTTCGAGATCGAAGCGAGGACGGCCAAAACCGGGACCAAAGAGATAAAGAAGAAGCCGCCGCCAGCAGGAATGCGAGCAGATTCCCGGGGAGAAGCAAACAGGTCGTTTCGCAACAGGCTGAAAACGGTATTCCCCCACCAATATTTATCGGCTGCGAGATCCGCGCGGCGCTGTGCAAGCGCAACCCGAAAGGATTCGTCAACAACCTCGCCGCGCCGTGTCACAAGCGCAAAACCCTCGCGCGCTCCCTCGACGATGCATTCGGCATCAAAATAATTTTCAGCGTGATTCCGGCTAGCCAGCACGACATGCTGCAGGTGATCTGGCACAAGAGCATCCATCGGCACGGCGGAACAGGCCGCGGGATGTTTGTTGAAATGAATAGTACACTGGTTATCGTCGCCCAAGGCGGGACAGGAGGACAGCGACGGATAAGTAAAGCCTTGGGTCAGCAGGGCAAAATCATAACCCCTATCGAGCGGCCTTGCTAAACGGAACAAGAGCTGGTCGGCAAGTGTCGCAAATGCTTTGACGTCTGCTGCGTCAGCCGCATGAGACTGTGCCTCAACTCCAATCCGCATCCCAAGCTCCCACCGCTTGATGCGTCGAATGGCGAGGCAACCAACAAAAAGATCTTGATGATGAAAAAGCTCCGGAATCGACATTTGTGGCGGCGAGTTGCAGCATTTCCCACATGCCGAGCATTTGAACGAAAAGCAATCCATTAGTTTTTGCCTCGCCGCAGAGCCTTTTGCTGCCGAATTTTGAAAATCCTTCCATGCTTGCGGATGTCTAGTATCGACAACATGGCTCAAGACGACATTTTCCTACCAGGGCCTTCGAACCGATCCGTTGAACTGACTAAGGATGAAAGCCTTGACCTTTTCGGAGTGATAGGCCTTGATCAATTGGCTGACCCACGGCGCATCTTTGTCCTTGTCTTTGACCGCCAATATGCCGGCATAGGGCGAATGGCCATCTTCGATCACAAGGGAATCCCGAGCCGGATAAAGCCCCAGGTTCATAGCCGTAGAAAAAGGCATCACGACAGCCGCGACCGATTGCAGCGAAGTTTGCATGTCCTCTGTGGGAATCTCGATAATCTGCAAATTTTTCGGGTTTTCCGTTATGTCGGCTAGGCCGTAGTGACGATTTAACTATTTGAGCCAGATAGCGATCGCGGCGAGTTTGACGAATCCCATGAAGTTGACGAGGAGCTTGTCGTATCTTGTTGCGACGCGTCTGAACTGCTTGAGCTTGTTGAAGAAGCGCTCGATGAGGTTGCGCTCTTTGTAGAGATCGAGGTCATAAGGCCGTTGAACCTTGCGATTGCGCTTTGGTGGAATGATGGCCTTTGCACCTTGCTCCGTGATCTTTTCGCAGAGGTGGTTGGCGTCATAGCCCTTGTCGGCCATGGTCGCTTCGGCCTGAAAGCCCTTGATGAGGTCATGCGCATGGGTGATGTCATTTTCCTGTCCCGGTCCACAGATGAGCCGGACCGGATTGCCGAGCGCATCGCTGGCAGCGTGGATCTTTGTGCTCAATCCGCCGCGTGAACGGCCAATGCCTTGGGCATGAGACCCCCTTTTGCCTTGCGGGCTCCCGCCGCGTGTTGATGCGCCCGCACGATGGTGGAATCGATCATCAGCCATTCCAGATCGGCTTCACGGGCAAGTGCTTCGAGCATGGTGTCGAGAACGCCCATCTCGATCCAGCGGTAATAGCGCCGCTTGACCGTGACGTAGTCACCCAGCCGCTCGGGGAGATCGCGCCAGCGCCCGCCCGAGCGAGCCATCCAAAGAAGCGCGTTGAGAAACTTGCGGTTATCGGTTCGCGGGCCGCGCTTGCCCTTGTCGCCGCCTGGAACCAAAGGCTTCAGGCGTTCCCATTGGTCGTCCCGCAGTTCGTCACGGTCCATGGCCGATCTTCCAAAAATCAGCCTTGAATCTGATTTGCCTCCTTTTGGGAATCCCCCAATCCTTAAATTGTCACCACGGCCTAGAGCGTGCGGGCTGTCCATACATGACGGCCCGTCCCATCACTTCTCGCAACGTGTGAATTCGCACTTCTGCCATTGCATGAGAGATGTATCCCAGGCCCGACAGCATTTCGCTGTCAGCCAACTTCAAATGGGAGAACAGCAATGGCAGACCTCGATATCAACCAAGCATTGAGCAAGGAATTTCAAAAAATTTCATCGGCCGTGCTTCTTGAGCGCGTTGTCGATTATTTGACCTCTATTGGCAGAGGAAAGGATGCGGCGGATGTCAGTTTCGTTGATGCAAAAACAACGGAATTTTATCAGAGCAATTATGATCTTCTGATCACAGATTTTACCTATGGCAATGTCAACACCTCAATGCGTGACCTTGTCGCGCATGAAGAGATCTATATCAATTCTTCCCCCGATGACCCGCTTGAGGCGACATTCTCCTATGAATATTCGCGTCAGGACGGACAATCCTTCAAGTTCACCGAAGGCCTTAAGGTCGGCACCAAAGCCGGCGTGAAGGCAAAACTTCCCATTGTCGGCGAGGCAAATGTCGAGGTCAGCGCGGAAGTCAGTTTCTCGGCGGAACAGAGCTTCACAACAACCGAGACTTCGAGGTGGAATTTTTCCGAAAAGCTTACGGTCAAGCCGAGTACAAGCGTGAAGGTAACCGGGCTTATTCGAATAGCGAAGCTTGATGCCCCTTTCACCTGCAAAGTGAAAGTCCTCGACGGAAACGCTTTCGTGGAACTCGGTCTCAAGGGCAATAAGGGCTATTCGCAAATGGTCATGCCCATCAAGGCGATCATGTCCGATGAAGAGCGGTCTTTCGTCCTGTCGGGAAATCTCAACGGCTCGGAAGCTGCGGAAACTTTTGTGAAAGTCGTGCCGGTCAACCTGCCGGTCTTGGCTTAACGAGCAAGCGCGCGGCCGAACGAGGTCCAGTTTTGGTCCCACGATTTCGGCCGCCAAGCGCCTTTAGAAGATGTGCTCTGCCCGTTGCGGCGTGATGCAACACCTATAAGCGGGATTGCGGTCGCAGACTTCTCCAGCGTGCTTTCAATTGAGTCGGTCCCTGGAGCGCCCCGGGGGGGGGGCCACTTACCAAGGCGTGACTCGCGCAGTGGCAGGCCGCGCCCCGAAATGGAAATTTCTCACCGGAACGGCCTTGGCACCGGTAAGATACGCATTTCGTACGATCTGTTCGAGATCGCCACGGCAAACGTTGAGATCGGCGAGTTCCCGATCGGACAGCTCAGCGAGTTCGCGCAGCGAAGCCTGATAATGGCGAAATTCCTGGAACTTTTCTTTGATGGTCTTGAACATGGAGAATCTCCCTCTGTCTTTGGAGCTACCCGCTCTCTAATGCAGTGCAACATATCGTTCCTTGCGCTTGATTAGCAGAGCTAAGGTTGGGGAGCCTGATATGCAAAAAACGCATCCATAAAGCCAAAGAGTGCTTTTTAATAGAAGAGCAGCAGACCAGTTCAAGAGTCGTGGCTTGCGTTTAACGCATAGGTGCGTTGCGAAATCCAACTGGCTTGGGCAGGGAGCAAGCCCGCCGACACCCCCTTTAGCCGTATTGCTCCGCAAGTATTCTGTCTATAAATTCAAGGATCGCCTCTGCGGGCGGACATAAGTTCGGCCCGCAGGCCTCAAAAAGAAATCGGGAAAGGGAGGCCCGATCATGCCGCTCGATCCGTTTCGAGCCGCGATCGCCGTTGATGACGATCCTGGCCGCGCCGCCAACAAGTTGGCCGATGACCTTGCCGGGCAAGGCAGCGGCGGGACGGTCGGCTTCATCTATGTCACCGACAGGCTGGGGGCAAATCTCTCAAGCCTTGTAGAGACCTTGCGGCACAAGACGGGAATAGAGAGCTGGATCGGGACGATTGGCCTTGGCGTGATTGGCGGACGCTCCGGCGCTTTCGATCAACCCGCGGTGGCGGCCATGATCTGCGGCTGGCCGAAAGATCAGTTCGCGCTCTACGATCGCGTCGCGCCTCCTTTCAAAATTTCGCCCGATGCTTTCGGGATACCGACGGCCATTGTCCACGTCGATCCGCGCCACCCTTTCGATGGTGAATTGAAGGCGCTCTCGGCGGCCTCCGGCGCCTATCTTCTGGGCGGACTCTCCGCCTCGCGGACCCGCCGCTTCGATCAGGTCGCGGGCAAGATGACGGAAGGCGGCATCTCCGGCCTCCTCCTTGGGCCGGATGTCAGCGTCGCGATCGGCGTGTCGCAGGGGTGCAGCCCGATTGGCCCCATACGCACCATCACCGAGACGCAGGACAATCTCGTGACAAGTCTCGATGGCGTGCCGCCCCTGCAAGCTCTGTTGGTGGATCTCGCGGTCGCCAAAGAGGACGAACTGCGCCAGCTCCTCTTATCCTTGCATGTCGGACTCCCAGTGCCAAACTGCGATACGGGCGATTATGTCGTGCGCAATATTGCGGGGATCAACACGGAAAACGGGTATATCGCGGTTGCCGACGAGGTAAGGCCGGGCCAAAAGCTTTTCTTCTGCCGCCGCGATCGCGCCGCCGCGACCAAGGATCTCCGCACCATGGCGGCCAAGCTGCGCGGGCGTATGGAGAAAGTGCATGGCGCACTTTATGTGTCCTGTTGCGCGCGCGGCCCCAATCTTTTCGATTCGGCGGCGGAGGAGGTCGAACTCGTCCAGGAACAGCTTGGCGGCGTGCCGCTCGTCGGCTTTTACGCCAATGGCGAAATTGCGGGCGACCGCGTCTATGGCTATACGGGCGTGCTGGCGCTGTTTTGAAGGCGGCCCTCCATGCGGCAAAGCTCAACCTGCATGAAAATTGCTTGAGCGAAGGGTTTCGCGGGCAGACAAGGCATCATGGAGCCGACAGAAGTTTTTTTGCGGGAGGCAGGAAGCGTCCTCACCATTGATCTGGCCGCGCTTGTCAGCAATTGGCACACATTGCAGGCAGTTTCGGGAACCGAATGCGGCGCGGTCGTCAAGGCCGATGCCTATGGGCTGGGGCTCGAACGCGTCGCGAGGGCGCTGCTTGAAGCGGGCTGCAAGACGTTCTTCACCGGCCATGTCTTTGAGGGCCGCGCGCTGCGTGCAATCGCTCCGGACGCCATCATCTATGTTTTGAACGGCATCCGCCCCGGATCGGAATTTATTTTCGCGGATTTTCAACTGCGGCCGGTGCTCGGCTCGGTGCCGCAGATGGAGGATTGGGGCCAGTTTTGTGCAACGTCCGGCAAGCGCGCTGCGGATGGCTCGCTTCTCAAGGCGGCTCTCCAGCTCGATACCGGCGTCAATCAGCTTGGCCTCAAGGCTT
>DASQCU010000392.1:0-3063 GCA_035634575.1 Beijerinckia sp. | reverse complement strand
ATCAACCGCACGGCTTATGTCCAGCAGATGCACGTGCATGGGCACCATATGCGGCTCTTGCACGATCTCGACGACGGGTGGGAGCCCTATTGGCGCGATTGCGTGCTGGTGCCCGAAGGGCGAACCAAGCATGTCGCTTTCATCGCCGATAATCCCGGCAAATGGGTGATCGAAAGTCTGATGCTGGAGCGGGCGGCGACCGGATTGGCGACCTGGTTCGAGGTGACGTGAATTTCACCCTGAATTCAGGGCATATACCGGAGCTTTGCCGCCTATCGCGCCGGTGATCGCGGCGGCAGCGTGCCGGACGCGGGGGCCGAGTTCGCTCACGCGCGCATCCGGCAGACGCCCGCTCGGACCGGAAACTGAAAGAGCCGCCACGGCCTCGCCGAACTCATTGAAGATCGAGGCGGCGATGCAGCGCATACCAAGGTTGCGCTCTTCGTCGTCGATTGCAAAGCCCTGCGCGCGAATCCTGACGAGTTCGGCCAAGAATTGCTCCGGTTCGATAATCGTGTTTTGTGTGAAACGCGGCAGCCCTTTTCGTTCGAAAAGGCGCAGAACTCCAGCGCGCGGCATTTCGGCCAGCAATGCCTTCCCGATTCCGCAGGCATGGGCTGCCCGCCGCTCGCCGACGCGAAAAAAGGCGCGGACCGGCTCCTGGCTTTCGACCTGCGAGATGAACACGATTTCATCATCTTCGAAAATGCCGAGGTTCACCGTCTCGCCGGCATGGTGCATGAGTTCGACCATCGCGGCGCGTCCGGCGGAAACGATGTGGTTTCGCTTCTGAAACGCAACCCCGGCGCGAAAGGCTTCGACGCCGATCGCCCAGTGCTGGTCGCGTTCGATGAATTCGACGAATTTCCGCGCCGCCAGCGTCATTAACAGGCGATGCGCGGAAGATGGCGCCAATCCGGCGCGCTGGGCCAGATCGCTGAGCGAGATGCCATCGGATTGGGCAATGATTTCGATCAAGGTCAAGGCTCGATCGAGCGATTGAACGGCTGCCGCACTTTCCTTCATGATCGCGCGAGGCCTCCCGCGGGCACGGCGCTCTGTTGCTTCAGGCATTGGCGGCCTCCGGGGGGTTGGGCGCATCCGACTTATAGGTTAATTGGTAAATTTGGAAAATTATTTCAAAAAAATTAGACGTTTCCAATCGCGATTCAGGAAAAAGCGGCCGCGCTTGGCGCGGTGCGCGAAGAAAATGTGTTAAGTATAGCTGTAGCAAGCATTTTTTGTTGAAACGACAGATACTCTCGCCCTTCCCGAAAACGGCAAAGGTCCTTGCTGTCCAACGCAATCCCTGGAAGAAGTGCTCGTGATGCCGCTATTCCAGGTTCGGGAAGGGCCCACGGAGATTAAGAAAGGGCTACGGCGGCCAACTTTCTCGCCATTGCGTGATCAAACGCCATCTTGCGCGGGCGTCTCCAGTGGGCTAGGTGTCGCATCGCAAAAAAGGATCTTGCTTTCTCGATTCTCCTGCCAGGCAAGCGAGCCAATCCATGCCGAGCATTCTCGACCAATATTTGCCGCTCGTGGTCTTCATGATCATAGCCGCTGTCATCTCGGGGGCGCTCCTCGTCGCGCCCTTCCTCCTTGCCTTCAAGGCGCCAGATGCCGAGAAGCTTTCGGCCTATGAATGCGGCTTCAACGCTTTCGACGATGCACGTATGAAATTCGACGTGCGCTTCTATTTGGTGTCGCTCCTTTTCATCATTTTCGATCTGGAGGTCGCATTTTTGTTTCCTTGGGCGGTGGCTTTCCGCGAGGTCGGCCCGCTTGGCTTCTGGTCGATGATGGTCTTTCTTGGCGTTCTCACAATCGGCTTCATCTATGAATGGAAGAAGGGGGCGCTCGAATGGGATTGAGCCCTGTCAAGAAGATTGAGCCCACGACCAAGGTGCTGCCTTCCATGACTGGAAGGGCGGGGGCAGGCGATCCCTATTTCTTATCGATCAATGATCAGCTTGCCGACAAGGGCTTCATCGTCACGACGACCGATGATCTCATCAATTGGGCCCGCACGGGTTCCCTGATGTGGATGACCTTTGGTCTTGCCTGTTGCGCCGTTGAAATGATGCAAGTTTCCATGCCGCGCTACGATGTCGAGCGGTTTGGCTTCGCGCCGCGCGGCTCACCGCGCCAATCTGATGTCATGATCGTCGCAGGCACGCTGACCAATAAAATGGCACCGGCTCTGCGCAAGGTCTACGACCAGATGCCGGAGCCGCGTTACGTGATTTCCATGGGCTCCTGCGCCAATGGTGGCGGCTATTACCACTATTCCTATTCGGTGGTCCGGGGCTGCGACCGGGTTGTGCCGGTCGATATTTACGTGCCGGGCTGTCCGCCTTCGGCGGAAGCCCTGCTGTACGGCGTGCTTCTCTTGCAGAAGAAAATTCGCCGCACCGGCACGATCGAGCGGTAGCAGGGGCATTTCAAGCGCTTTGATGTTTTCACCGGAACGCGGTCCAAGTGTTCCACGGTGGGAGGCGATCAGGGGAACGCAATGGACAGTGGTTTGAAAGAACATGGCGACGCGATCTCGGCGGCTTTGCCGGGGGCGATTGTCGCAGTTTCCTATGCTTTCGACGAGCTGACCTTGTCGGTTGAGCCGGCGCGCCTTATCGAGACCGTCACTTTTTTGCGTGATGATCCTTCCTGTCTCTATCTTTGCTTCACCGATCTCACAGTGGTCGATTATCCGACGCGGGCGAAGCGGTTTGATGTGGTGACGCATCTCCTTTCGCCAAAACACAATCGGCGTATCAGGATCAAGGTCGCGACGGATGAAGAAACGCCCGTAGCCTCGCTTTCGGAGCTTTATCCGGCGGCCAATTGGTTCGAGCGTGAGGCCTATGACCTTTTCGGCGTGTTTTTTTCCGGTCATCCAGATCTCCGGCGCATTTTGACCGATTACGGCTTCGATGGGCATCCATTGCGCAAGGATTTCCCGATGACCGGCTATGTCGAAGTTCGCTATGACGATCAGCAGAAGCGGGTCGTCTACGAGCCGGTCCAGCTCAGTCAGGAATTCCGCACGTTCGATTTCCTCTC
>DASQCU010000391.1:0-7988 GCA_035634575.1 Beijerinckia sp. | reverse complement strand
AGGGGCCAGCGTTGTCGAGAATACGGTCGGCGATGAGGCCGGCGTTCTCGCGAATGGCGCGCTCGATCCTCTCCGCCATCTCCAGATTGGTCTTCAAATAGGCTTTGGCGTTCTCGCGCCCCTGGCCGATCCGCACGCTGTCGAAGGAGAACCAAGCCCCCGACTTCTCGACCACGCCCGCCTTGACGCCAAGATCGATCAGTTCGCCTGATTTGGAGACGCCCTCCCCATACATGATGTCGAACTCGACCTGTTTGAACGGCGGGGCGACCTTGTTTTTGACCACTTTGACCCGCGTCTGATTGCCGACGACATGCTCGTGGTCCTTGATCGCGCCGATCCGGCGAATGTCGAGGCGCACCGAGGCGTAGAACTTGAGCGCGTTTCCCCCCGACGTCGTCTCCGGCGAGCCGTACATGACGCCGATCTTCATCCGGATCTGGTTGATGAAGATGACCATCGTCTGGGACCGCGAAATCGAGGCTGTGAGCTTGCGCAGCGCCTGGCTCATGAGCCGCGCCTGCAGGCCCGGCTGATTATCGCCCATCTCACCTTCGATTTCGGCGCGCGGTGTCAGGGCCGCGACCGAATCGACGACCAGAACATCGATCGCGCCGGAACGCACAAGCGTATCGGTGATTTCGAGAGCCTGTTCGCCGGTGTCGGGTTGCGAGATTAAAAGATCATCGAGATTGACGCCGAGTTTGCGTGCATAGACCGGATCGAGCGCATGTTCGGCATCGATGAAGGCACAGACGCCGCCTTTCTTCTGAGCCTCGGCAATGACATGCAAGGTCAGGGTCGTTTTGCCAGAGGATTCCGGCCCGTAGATCTCGATCACGCGCCCACGCGGCAGGCCGCCGACGCCCAGCGCAATGTCAAGGCCGAGCGAGCCAGTGGGCACCGTCTCGATTTCAACGGCTTTTTGATTCTTGCCAAGCCGCATGATCGAGCCTTTGCCGAAGGCCCGTTCGATCTGCGACAGAGCGGCGTCGAGCGCCTTGGTTTTGTCCACGGACGTTCCTTCTACAAGGCGGAGATTCGCTTGAGTCACGCGTTTCATTCCTTCTGGCATGAGCAGGGTGAGCAGTGCAACGTGTCCTAAAAATTGTCCTGCAACCGCCCTGCAAGTTATCCTGTGAATGTCTTTACTGTACGCGTTTTGTTCTAGCCAGCAAGTTCTTTTTATGTTCTAGTTCACGGTTAATGGACGAGGTTAGCAGGATGGAAGGTTAACAAGATGGTTTCGATGGTGCCCTCCGAAAATCCCTCAGCCGGAATTGCCTATAGTTTAGGCTAGGGAATGGCGCGTGAATTGCTTAGATCTTCGCCGTCTTGCCTGGAAATTCGAGATCAATTGCAGTCGCCCTATGCCCGATACGAATGAACCGAAAAAAATCCGCGTGATTCAAGACGATCTCATCAATTTCGGCGAGGTCCTCCCTGAAGTGAACGAGATTCTACAGCGTGGCGTGTCTCTTTACCGACACGATCCGGTCGGCGCGGACCTCGCCTTTCGCGAAGCCCTGGCGCTCGCGCCCGATCAGCTGCCAACTTATTTGTGCCTTTATAAGATCCATACCTATCAAGGTAATCTCGATGAGGGGCTGGCGATCGCCCATGCCGGCTTGGCCGAAGCGGCGCGGCAAGCGGGGCTCGACCCGGACTGGCATGCCTGGCGGCCGGGCGACATTTCCGCTGACGTGAACAGTGCTGGCCATTTCGCGCTCTATACTTTGAAGGCGCTCGCCTTCATTCATTTGCGGCGGGACGAGAGCGCCATTTCGCAAACCATCCTTGCAAAGCTTGAGGAATTGGGAGCGATGGAGACTTTCGGTGGAAGCGTCATCGCGGCGCTCGCGGCAGGCGTTGGCTAATGAGGGGTGGACGGGAGAAGCTCTTTAGGGCCGGGTTGGCCCTTCGCCGAGGGCTAGTTGGACCGGTTTTTGCTTCAAGCTGCGAATTAACCGGCCACGAAGCAACGATCAACCAGACGCGAGTAGGTAGATGGAACCCGTATTCATTAGAACAACTTCTGATGGTCGCAAGATCGAGGTGATCGGTCCTAATGTCTGTGTCGATGGCAAGCCTGTTGCCAATTCTCTTGTCGATCTGAAAGTGCATCCCAACAGGGAAGCCATTCTCTTCACGCTTCCAAATGCGGCCTTCATGGCTGGGCCGGTCGTTCTGACGGCGGAAGAAGCCTCGGTCGTGCGCGGCGCGCTCGCAGCTGCCGCGCCGGCGATGACCGACCGCATCGAGATCACCGAGCGGTTTCGGGCCGCCTGGAACAAGCGCAACCATGAAGCAGGCATTGAATAAAGGCTAAGATACCGCCACAGAGCCATTTGCCGAAGCATCGGATCCCGGCCTTGGCCGGGATCTTTTTTGCGGGGCAGGCCACCACATTATCGCGAGCGCGGCAGGTGCCGCAGTCGCTCAAGCCGTGTGGCCCTTTACCGCCTCGATCAGCTGTTTCAACGAGAAGGGCTTCGGAAGAAAACCAAAATCCTCGCCCTCCGGCAGGTTTTTAGCGAAGGCTTCCTCAGCATAGCCCGAAACGAATATGACCTTTGCCCTGACGCCGCGTTTGCGTAATTCGCCAAACATCGTCGGGCCATCCATTTCCGGCATGACGACATCGGAGACAACGAGGTCGATCTTGCCCTGGTTCTGCTCGACGACTTCCAAGGCTTCGAGACCCGAGCCCGCTTGCAGGACGGTATAGCCCCGCGAGGCCAATGCCCGGGCGCCAAAGGCGCGCACAGCTTCTTCGTCCTCGACGAGGAGAATGGTGCCATTGCCGGTCAGATCGGCGGCGGGAGCCTTCGCCGGTTCGTCGGGGGCTTTTCCTTCTTTCTCGTCCGACACATAGCGCGGCAGCAGGATCGAAAATGTCGTGCCTTTGCCAACCGTGCTCGCGCAGAAAACATAGCCGCCGGTCTGTTTGACGATTCCATAGACCATAGCGAGGCCGAGTCCGGTGCCTTTGCCAACCTCCTTGGTGGTGAAAAATGGCTCGAAGATCTTGTCCTTCACTTCGGGCGGTATGCCGTGGCCGGTATCATCGACTTCAATCGCGACATATTCGGCTGGAATGAGTGATTTTTCATTGAAGGCAGCGCATTCCTGCGGCGTGACATTGCGGGTGTGCAGCTCGATGCGGCCACCTTGCGGCATGGCGTCGCGCGCGTTCACGATCAGGTTCACGATGACCTGCTCGAATTGATTGAGATCTGCTTTGACGAGCCAGAGATCGCGGCCGTGCTTGAGGTCGAGATCGATTTTTTCGCCAACGAGACGGCGCATCAGCATTTGCAGATCGGACAGCACATCGCCAAGCTGCAGGACTTGCGGGCGCAGGGTCTGCCGGCGCGAAAAGGCCAGAAGTTGACGCACGAGACCGGCGGCGCGATTGGCATTCTGCTTGATCTGCATGATGTCCTGGAAGGACGGATCCGTCGGCCGGTGATTGGCAAGAAGCAGATCAGAATAGCCGATGATGGCTGTCAGTACATTGTTGAAATCATGTGCGACGCCGCCGGCAAGCTGGCCGATCGCCTGCATCTTTTGCGATTGCGCGAAATTATTCTGCAGGGTGCGCTGCTCGGTCGTATCGAGCGCATAGATCGTCGCTCCCGCGCCGTCGCGTTCTTCAAGAGCGGCGACGAAGAGGCGGGCGGTGCGTTCGCCTTGGCCGGTGAGGCCTACGTCGACCGGCGGAATATCGGTTTTCGATTGCGCGGCGGCAGCGATCGCGGCCTCGAGAGCGGGGCGGTCGCGCTCGACGATGGCGGCATAGAGCGCTCGCGCGGCGCCTTCGTCGGCGAGCTTCAGCGCATCGGGCATAAGCCGTGCGAAAGCGGCATTGGAACGTGCGATGTGTCCGGAATGGTCGATGATCGCGATCGCCATGGGTGTCGAGTTGAAGACCCGGGCAAAGCGCACTTCCGCCGCGCGCAAATCTTCCGCCGGTTCCTCGCCAGCCGCCCGGTTGAGGACGAGGGTACGCGAGGGGCCGGGGGAGGCGTCATGAGCGAAGGCAACGCGATGGATGAGCCGCACTGGCAGGCTCTGGCCGCCGCGCCGTTTGAGATCCATGTCGAATTGTTCGGTGCGCACTTCGCCGGGACCTCCGGCGATTGAAGCGAGCAGGGACGCGCCGCCGCCGGCCACGAAATCGGCGAGCTTGAGACCGCCCGAGCCGACCTGCGCGAGGTCATAGTCGAGCCAGGCGGCCAAAGTGGCGTTCATATAGGAGACGTCACCTGTTTGATCGCAGGAGAAGAACCCGGCCGGCGCATGGTCGAGAAAATCGATCGCATGTTGCAATTCCTGAAACACATTCTCGTGCCGCTCGCGTTCGCGGGTGACATCGGCGACCGTCCAGAGGCTGATCCGCCGGCTGTCGCTGGTGTCGAGCGGGCGGACTCTGATCCGATACCATCCGACACTTGTTTCACCCGACAGCCTCGGGCTCAGGCGCAATTCCTCAGTGTTGCGCTTGCCCTCGCGCGCGGCCTGGGCGAGCCGGTAAATCGCCTCGGAAATATCCGGGGCACCGGAAAAAAGTCTCTCGACCACTCGCAGATGAGCCGGATCATCCGTGCCGGAGAGGGTCATATAAGCGTCATTGGCGTAGACGATCTTGGCATCGGCCTCAGTTACAATGAGGCCGTCCGGATTGCTGTCGCAGATCAGCTTGGTAATATCGTTCTTGGTGGCGTGCCCGGAAAATTGCAGAAAACCGACGGCATAGGCAAAGAGGGCGAAAATGCCCACGACCGCGAGCAGGGCGAGAAGACCAACCACGAGGTTGGCCGCCTCGTTGCGAGGGAGCAGGGAAAAGGCCACCGCCGCCGCAACCAGGAAGCCGGCGAAAAGCAACACAAGGCCGGGGCTGCCGGAGCGTTCCGTCCGATCGACCGCGGCGGGAATCTTCTGATCGTTCATAAAGGTTTCACCCGGAAGTTTCACCCGGCGAAGCGAGGAGCAGAACGGATGCGATAAAGAAGAATCGACACATGTCGTCGCACCCAGCATGCGGTGCCGCCGTCATCTTTGCAATCATGTGATAGAGAACCTCACCCGCAAAATTCTCGTAAAGCCTTGGGGAGCGGCTGTCATTCTATAATGTAACGCAGCGCAAGCGGAACAAGCGGTATAATCGAGAGGAATCGTTGACCTCAGGCGATGTGCCGGAAAGGAACCTTAAGGATTCAGCGTATCTGAATCGAGCTTAATCCTCTGTTGAGGTGCGAGGTGCGATGAACTTGCGGGGCCCGCGCGGTGTTTACCATGCATCGCGAAGGCCAAATCGAGCCGCAGAAAAGAGTGCCCGTTGGCGTGCGCGCATGGCGTGACTCATAAGTGGAGATCAAGATGAAATGTTCGATCACGGCCGGCCTTGCCGCGGTGACCTTGATCGCCGGGGCATCTGGCGCTTGGGCGCAAGCCTATCATTCGACGCAGCCTTATGCTCCCTATTATCCCCTCCGCGAGCAATTGCCGGTCCAGGTACAACAACAATTGGAATATGATCGATCGGGAACGATAGGGCGCATGGGACTCGGGGCCAGTCCCTATCATCCGGAAGGCCCGGGCAATGTCACGACACCCGCGCGATGACATGATCATGAGGTTTGCCCGAAATCGCCGGACGTCGCGTTAACCATTTATTAACTTTACCGCACATGGGCCGCTTGGTCGTGATAGACTTTCCGGCTAATGTCGAAATGGCGAGTGAGCCGCAAGATGCAGGCCTTGACTGACCAGATTTTCGAGAACAAAACATTAATGTACGCTGCCGCCCTGATTGCTTTTCTCGTCGCGGCGGTCCTTATCCTTTTGATCTTCCGGCTCGCGTTCGGACGAAGGCTTCGTATGCCTGGGGGCAGGGCTCGGCAGCCGCGACTCGGCGTCGTCGATGCCTTCGATCTCGACAGGCAACGTCAGCTTGTCATCGTCCGGCGTGACAATGTCGAACATCTCATCATGATTGGCGGGCCAAACGACGTCGTGATCGAGTCGGAAATCATCCGCGCGGAGGCGCGCGACTCGAGATTGCGCGACGCAAGAGAGATGGCTGCAGCGCCCGCCAATGGCTTTGCCTGGCCGCCAGCACCGCCGAGCGTGGCGCCAACGCCAGAGGTCAAATTGCCAGTCCCCCCGGTCGTGCCGGAGCCAGAGCCGCAAGCTGCGGCCGTTCGGGCTGAAGAAAGGTCGCCGCCTCCTGGCCCGCCACTGCAACCTCCCGCGCCACCGCCCCGGGCGCCCGCCTTCCCATTGCCGCCGAGACGCCCGCCGCCGCCGCTTGCGACGGGCGGCACGAGACCTTCGCCGTTGCGCGAGCAGGGAGCAGGACGCCTGGACATTGGCCAAAGGCCGGAGTCTGGAACAAGCCCGGCCGCCGCCTTCCCGCGCGCCCCGATTGCGACTCCTTTTATACGGCCACAACGGCCAGTCCAGGGACCTCCAGCACCAGAAAAAACGCCGGCTTCCTCGGCCCAAGCGGCTTCGACACAAGCGTCTCAGCCAGGGGCGCCGGCACCAGTTCCCGCGCCCCCACCCCCGCCTGTTGCGTCGGCCGCGCCCGTTGCAGCAAAGCCCTCTCCCGCCACGGAAACCGAGGCAGAACCCGCTCCGGCACTGGAGCCAATCGACACATTAGGGGCGCTCGAAGAGGAAATGGCCAAGCTTTTAGGGCGGAGCCCGAACAATCCTTGAAGGATTTTGCGCCGGTTCTTCTGTTCAAGTTTCCAAGAGTCGCTCGTTGCGACATTATATACCCGGAATCCCAACGGAATTCCGGGTTCCCTTCTGGCAAATCGCTGACGCGAAAGCGATTTGCCAGTCCTTCGGAACCGCGGTATATTTCAAGTATCCTTGTAAACCCGCTCGCGCTTTTCATGCCGTTCCTGCGCTTCGACCGAGAGAGTCGCGATCGGCCGCGCATCGAGCCGCTTCAAACCGATAGGCTCGCCGGTTTCTTCACAATAGCCATAGGTTCCATCATCGATGCGACCCAAAGCCGCATCGATCTTTGAGATCAATTTGCGTTGGCGGTCGCGGGCCCGCAATTCGATGGCGCGGTCTGTTTCCGAAGAGGCCCGGTCAGCGAGATCGGGATGATTCTCGTTTTCATTTTGAAGCACGACCAGAGTTTCCCGGCTCTCTCGTAGAATCTCCTCCTTCCAGGCGAGGAGCTTGCGGCGAAAATATTCGCGCTGGCGGTCATTCATGAAGGGCTCGTCTTCGGACGGTTTATACTCGTCGTCGATCAGTTCGGCAGGCACTTCCG
Organism: Beijerinckia sp.; assembly: GCA_035634575.1. Taxonomy (GTDB): domain Bacteria; phylum Pseudomonadota; class Alphaproteobacteria; order Rhizobiales; family Beijerinckiaceae; genus Beijerinckia. The sequence goes on along the minus strand of DASQCU010000391.1, from coordinate 688 downwards.
AGTCTCCTCAACCGAAAATTGCTGTCCTTATAACGTTAGGCGGAGCTCTATACAATGAGTCCCAAGGGAGTCCCACGGCAGATACTGAACGCTCGCCGATCACGTAAAATTGTTCACATCTGGCAGGTGGCGCGATATGTCGCAGCGTGGCCAGCGGGCCGTTCACAGGAAGCTGAATCCCCAAGAATTGAGGGGACGAGGCCGTAAAAAAAACGGACCCTTGATATACAGCCCTTTCAAAGGAACAGGCGGTCTAATACCAATGGTTATAAGGAATGAGAGTTGGACCACTCTGTAATTTTCGGCACATCTTTCTAAAAAGCGGAAATTTGAGAAAGGAACCAAGGATCGCTCTTTGCGATCCTTGGTATAGCATAAGTCAAATTGTATTCGGTCAAGCGATTATATACCAGCAGGTCCGGCTTATAGAGCCATGGCCTTCTTCAGGTTTTCATCGATCTTGTCGAGGAAGCCGGTGGTCGAAAGCCATTTCTGCGAGGCGCCGACGAGAAGCGCGAGGTCCTTGGTCATGAAACCGGCCTCGACCGTGTCGACGCAGACCTTCTCGAGGGTGGAGGCGAATTTGGCCAGCGCCTCGTTGCCGTCGAGCTTGGCGCGATGCGAAAGCCCGCGCGTCCAGGCGAAGATGGAAGCGACCGAATTGGTCGAGGTTTCCTTGCCCTTCTGA
>DASQCU010000390.1:0-3952 GCA_035634575.1 Beijerinckia sp. | reverse complement strand
ATGTTAATGTCGATCATCGCCGCGCCGGAGCCCTCGGCGAGCCGGGCGGCCTCGCCCATCAGGCGCGGGTCGCATCCCGCGATTTGCACGACATGAAGATCAAGCCCCTGCCCCTCGGCCTTGATCCGGTTGGCGAGATCGCCGCGCGTATATTCGTCCGAGGCGACCATTTCCGAAACGACGAGAGAGGCGCCGAAACGGCGCGCGATCCGGCGCATTCCAAGATCCGTCACCCCGGACATAGGCGCGAGAAAGGCCCGCCCCTCGAGGCGCAGGGGACCGGCCTCAAGATCATCGCTGCAAGTTCTGCTGCCTAAATCATCGGCAAAATCATTCATGCCCATAGCATAATCATTTTGTGCACCGCGACAATCCTTAACATGGCTATTTCAGCGCCAGACAACGAAAATTTGACGCAGCGCACGAAACGAGAGAGGGATTGCTTTGCCCATTTTGGATTCGAAACGCACATGCAAGGTTCAGATCTGGCCATCCTGGTCGTCGCCGCTGGCCGGGGTTCGCGCGCAGGCGCGGGCCTGCCCAAACAATATAGAAATGTGGCGGGTCGCCCAGTCCTTACGCATACATTGGAGGCAATGCTAAGAGCCGAGCCGGAATCGCTGGTACTTCCTGTCATCCACCCGGATGATTTCGAGCTTTATCAGATGGCTGTCGCGCATCTCGATGCCCATGAAGCACGCCGGCTTGCTGCGCCCGTGTTTGGAGGGGCGACGCGGCAGGAGAGCGTCCGCGCGGGGCTGGAAGCACTTGCCGAAAGAGAATCAATTCCAGGACTTGTTTTAATTCAAGATGCTGCACGGCTATTTTCGAGTTCAACTTTAATTGCGCGCGCGCGGGAGGCGGCGCTAGCCCATGGCGCAGCCATCCCCGGTGTTCAGGTCACCGATACGATCAAGCAAGTGGACGCCGATGCGCGGGTTCGCGCAACTCCCTTACGGGCGAGCTTGCGGGCCGTACAAACCCCGCAAGCCTTTCGCTTCGACCTGATTCTCGCCGCGCATCGCAAGGCCGCCGCCGCGGGCGAGACCGAACTCACCGATGACGCCGCGATTGCCGAATGGGCCGGCCACGCGGTGCATGTCTTTGAAGGAGAGAGCGGGAATATGAAAGTCACGAGCGCCGAGGATCTCGTCATCGCCGAGGCAAGACTGATCCGCGAACTCCTCGATATCAGGATGGGCCAAGGCTATGATGTCCATGCTCTGGGTGAAGGCGATCACGTCTGGCTTGGTGGTCTGAAAATTCCGCATGATCATGGACTTATCGGCCATTCTGATGCCGATGTATTAAGTCATGCGATCACCGATGCCCTCTTCGGCGCGCTGGCCGAGGGCGACATTGGCAGCCATTTTCCACCCTCCGATCCACAATGGAAGGGCGCTGCCTCTTCGATATTCCTCAACTGCGCCGCCGCGCGCGTACGCGAACGTGGCGGCATGATCGCCCATATAGATGCAACGGTAATTTGTGAACGTCCGAAGATCGGGCCGCATCGCGAGGCCATCCGCGAAAGCATCGCGAGAATCGTCGATTGCCCGATCGAGCGGGTGGCGATCAAGGCAACGACCACCGAGCGGCTCGGCTTCACCGGACGCGAGGAAGGGATAGCCGTGCTCGCGATCGCCACCATCCGCCTGCCGCTTTAGCCGCCCAATGTCTCAGGCTCGACAGATTGATTAATTAGTGTGCAGATTGCCTTAAGTCATAGCGCATGCCTACCGGACCGGCAGTATGGGTCTAGCGCGTGCAGCGAGGAAAGGTCATGTTCAAGGCAGACTTCCTTTCAAGAGCCGAGGCGCTCATTTCGCTTTATCGCGAGCAACATCTCATGATCGCCACTGCGGAATCGTGCACCGGCGGCCTTGTCGCCGCCTTGCTGACCTCCATCGCCGGGTCGTCAGTGGTAGTGGAACGTGGCTTCGTCACCTATTCCAACGCTGCGAAGTCAGAGTCTCTCGGTGTGCCGCAGGAACTTCTCAATAAATTCGGCGCGGTGAGCAGCGAAGTCGCCAAGGCCATGGCCTCTGGCGCCCTGGCCCATTCAAAGGCCGATGTCGCGGTGTCAGTCACGGGCATTGCCGGACCCGGCGGCGGCTCGGAAGAAAAGCCCGTCGGCCTTGTTCATTTCGCCTGCGCCCGCCGGAACGGGGAAAAGAGCCCTGCCCTTATCGCGGTTGAGAAACGTTTCGGCGATCTCGGCCGCGCTGCGATCCGGGCCGCCTCCGTCGAAGTAGCCCTTAGCCTTCTTAGCCAGGCCGTTCAGCCCCGCACCCCATAGACGGCATCGGCGCGCTTCTCGAACGCATCCACGAATTTCCGAAAAGCAGCATCGAACATTCCACCCACGAGCAGCCCCAGAGCCCTGCTTTTGAACTCATAGGCAATGTGGAATTCGACCTGGCAAGCCTCGCCTCTATCCTGAAAGCTCCAGCGATTCTCGAGAAATTTGAACGGCCCATCAATATATTCGACGAGAATCTTCAACGAGTCCCTTTCGCAAGCAACCCGGCTCGTGAAAGTCTCGCGAATCGCCTTGTAGCCGACCTCCATGTCCGCGATGAACGTCACCACGCCATTGGAGTCGGTGCGCTTGCGCACGCGCAAGGCTCTGCAAAGCGGCAGAAACTTTGGATAAGCTTCGACATCGGCGACGAGGTCGAACATTTCCGACGCGCTATGATAGACGCGGTGACTGGTTTGAAAGGAATGCCGTGTCATCTAGCTTGAACCCGGATTTCGGGGTTCTTTTCCGGCAAATCGCCCGATCCACTTGCGATTTGTCTCATGTCGCACCGCCTGTCTCTGCAAAAACGGCGGTATAGCAATGACATGCCAGCCGTAAAAGCCCCGGTTGCGATTCATCCCCCTTGAATTGCTGCGCGTTGAGCTTTCAGCTTGGCGAAATCCTCGCCCGCGTGATGCGAGGACCGCGTCAGCGGCGAAGCCGAGACCAGGAGAAAGCCCTTGGCGGTTGCGATACTCGCATAGGAGGCGAATTCATCGGGCGTGACAAACCGCGCGACCGCATGATGTTTCTTCGTCGGCTGGAGATATTGCCCGATCGTCAAAAAATCGACATCCGCCGTCCGCAGATCGTCCATCAGCTGAAGCACTTCATTGCGTTCCTCGCCAAGGCCGACCATGATTCCTGATTTGGTGAAGATCGTGGGATCGAGCTCCTTGACCCGCTGGAGCAGCCGGATCGAATGGAAATAGCGCGCGCCTGGCCGCACCGTCAGATATTTGGAGGGCACGGTCTCCAGATTATGATTGAAGACATCAGGTTTTGCCTCGACGACAACCTCCAGCGCGCCATGCTTGCGCAGAAAATCGGGGGTTAGAACCTCAATCGTGGTCTGCGGACTTCTCCCGCGTATGGCAGCAATGACGCCAGCGAAATGGTGCGCGCCGCCGTCGGCAAGATCGTCGCGATCGACCGAAGTGACCACGACATGCGAAAGGCCGAGCTTGGCGACCGCATCGGCGATATGGTCAGGTTCACGCGGGTCGAGCGCGCGGGGCAGGCCTGTCTTGACATTGCAGAAGGCGCAGGCGCGCGTACACGTATCCCCCATGATCATGAAGGTCGCGTGTTTCTTCTCCCAGCACTCGCCGATATTGGGGCAGCCCGCCTCCTCGCAAACCGTGACGAGTTTATGCTCCTTGACGATCTCGCGGGTTGCCGCCCATTGCGCTGATCCCGGCGCCTTCACCCTGATCCATTCGGGCTTCCTCGCCACCGGCTGGTCCGGGCGATGCGCTTTTTCCGGATGGCGGGGCGCGGCGGCTTTGTCTTGGCCGGCGTCAACGAGATCTGAAACAGAGGCCATGAACTATCTTCCTCAAGGATCCACACCGGGAGCTGTCTATCCAGCAATCTATCGGATTTCATTCAATATAGGTAGCGCCAGCGCGTCACGCCCGCGTTGAA
>DASQCU010000389.1:0-3307 GCA_035634575.1 Beijerinckia sp. | reverse complement strand
TGACGATGGAGCGCAAAGGTGAACGCGCGAGATGGTCTTAACCTGTGGACGCCCCGGCTGCGCCGCTATGCGCGCGCCCTGGTGAGCGGCTCTCCGGCCCCAAGCGAAAGCGCCGACGATCTCGTGCATAGAACCTTGTTGCGCAGCCTCGAAGCGGGGTCTTTCGGCTCGAACTCGGATCTTGGCCTTCATCTCTATGCCCTCCTTACGCAATTGCACCGCGAGGCTCTGCAAACGGGCGTATTGGGTGCCCATGCTGCGCTCGAAGGCGAAAGCCGTTACGCCCGGGGCCCTGCAGCCCTTGAAAAGAAATTCAGTCTTCCCTCGCACCGCGATGAGCTCACGGCCGCGCTTGCCTCGATGAAACTCGAAGACAGGGAGGCTTTGCTTCTCGTCACCCTCGAAGGCTTGAGCTATGCGCAGGTCTCACGGATCCTGCGCATCTCGCGCGCTGTGGTGATCATACGCCTCGCCCGCGCCCGCCTCGCACTCAGCCAGGCCGATCTGACCCAGCCCACCAAGCCACGCCGTCCGTCCTATCTACGGCTCGTGAAATAGGCGGGCTCCGAATATGGGAGGGGATTCGCCTTGAACGGCTTTCGTCCGGTGACCGACGAGGATCTGCATGGCTTTGTCGATGGCGATATCGAGCCGCGCCGGCGTATGGCGGTTCAAGCCTTCCTTGCCACATCGCCTGCGGATGAAGCCCGCGTCGAGACCTGGCGGCGCCAGAACGAAATGATTCGCGCAGCCTTCGCCCGAGTCGAGACCGAGCCTGTGCCTTTGTCTCTCACGGCTGTCGCCAACCAGCGCGCCGATCCAGCCACGAAACTTTTTTGCGGTCGCACGCAGGCCAACCCGCCTGCCCCGCCGCGCCAGCGGGGAGGTCCTTACATCATCGCTTTCATCAGCGGCGTTCTCGCCGCCCTGTGCGGAGTGCTCCTCGTCGGCCATGCCTCGGTGAATGAGTCCCCCGGCATTACGGCCGCGAGCGATTTTGATTTTGCCGGCCGTGCGCTGGGAGCATTGGATTTGATCGCGCCGTCTGCGGCAAATGCACCCGCCGCCGAGGCGCGCGCGCCTTCGGTCCGTGAGGCGCAAGCCCTGATTCTGCCAAATCTCATGGCTGAGGGGCTGACCCTTGCGGGCGTGCGCATCCTCCCTGGCGCATCCGACAAGATGGCCTGCCTCCTCTATGCCAAGGCACCGGAGGCTGCACTCGGGGTTGCTGCAGTTGGGGCTGCTTCACTTGGGGCTGCTTCACTTGGGGCTCATGTTGCACTCTGCGTCGAAAAAGCAGCGAGCAGCGACGACAGGAATTTCCGAAGCGCCATCATGCCATCGGGCAATGTTGTCTATTGGCGTCAGAAGCAGGCCAAATATGCCTTGGCTGGCCCCTTGAACATGGTCGAACTGCAACCCCTCGCAATCCGTGTTCGTGCGGAAGTCGAAGGTTTTGGGGCAGCCTCACCCGACCAGCGCTAAAGGAGGCCCGAGAAATTCGACACCCCAGTTCCGGCCGAAAGCGTTCAATAGGTCCTGATGGGGCGACCCATTGCGCATCACATCTGCGAGACCCTTGAAGAAGCGCACGGCATCGAGGCCCGGCACGAAAAGGACGAACTGGCGGGCAGGCAGCGCGGTCACATTGACGAAGGCATGGGCCGCCCCGCCCGGCACGTTGACGACATCGCCCTTTTCAGCCTGGAAGCGCCGGCCATCGACATCGAAGAGATAGGACCCCTCCAGGATGCGGAAAATCTTGGTCTCGCGGTGGCGATGCAGCGGCGGCCCGAAGCCTGGCGCATCGATCGTTTCGAGCGCGGTCGCGGATCCATCCGTCGCCCCGGAGGGCACCCGGACGGCGAGATCAAGGCCGATCGCGGGGATCGAGATCAGGCGTTCGTCGCCCTTTGAATGCAGAAATCTCATGCAGGTTTGATCCCCCGTTATCAGCCCAAATCCCTTCAGGCCATGTCCTTGCGAGGCCGGTAGGGCTTTTCGGCCTCCCATTTGCGCATGAGATTTTGCAGATCGGGATCGGGATCATCGGGAAGCAGGATGCGCAAGGTCACGAGAAGATCGCCCGCTCCGCCTTGCGAATTGGGCAGGCCCTTGCCGCGCAGCCGCAAGGTGCGCCCGCCATTCGAATTGGCGGGAACGGCAAGCTCCACCGCTCCATCGAGCGTTGGCACATTGACCTTGGCGCCAAGCACGGCCTCATAAAGGGTCAAAGGCAGATCGAGCCGCAGATCACGTCCGTCAACGCGCAGATAGGGGTGCTTGGCGACGTTGACGGTCACCAGGGCATCGCCGGGTTCACCAAAGGGACTGGGATGGCCTTGTCCCTTGAGACGGATTTGCTTGCCATCCTCCATTCCGGGCGGCACCGTCACTTCCAGCGTCTTGCCCGTCGGCAAGGTCACGCGGGTCTTCGTGCCTTTTACGGCCTCGGCGAGGCTGACCGCGACACTGGCGGAGACATCCTCGCCACGCGCTGGCGGCGCGCCGCGTCCGCGCGGACCGCCCCGGCGTGCTTGAGCCGCGCCGCCGCTGAAAAGGTCGGCGAAAAGGTCGCTCGCGTCAAAACTCCCCTGGCCGCCGAAACCCTGCCGGCCGGGACCGAAATTAAAGTCGAAATGTTCGTAGCCCGTGCCGCTGCCCGGTTGGCCGCGACGGGCAAATCCGCCCGGATCGAAGCCTTCAAACCCCTGGAAGCGGGGCTTCCCCTCTGCGTCGATCTCGCCACGGTCGAAGGCCGCGCGCTTCTTCTCGTCGCCCAGGATCTCGTAAGCCGCGCTCACTTCGGCGAACTTCTCCTTCGCCTTGGCTTCCTGGCTTTGATCGGGATGGTATTTCTTGGCAAGTTTACGAAAGGCCTTCTTGATCTCGGCCGCATCGGCCGATTTCTGAACGCCCAAAACCACATATGGATCACGCATCGATGAGCCCACTCCCGCGCCCGCCCGCTCATCGGCGCGGCCGCCCTATGTCTCGCATTCAATTTGGGATGCACCTTGCGCTGCCGCAAGACTGATGCGCACTTATCCTGCAAAGCAAAGCGGAATGCACGTTATTCGTGTGTTTTATTGCAGATTCTTTTCAGGATTTGAGCTCGGTAATGGTCCATTCGCCGTGCTTGTCCGCGCAGGCCGTGCCCCGTACTGCGCGCTCATTCCCGGCCTGACCTATGCCGGCGAGGAAAGCGCGGCAAATCTGCGCATCCGTGGGATAGGCCTTGCCGGCAGGCACGAACGAGCCCCTTGCGCCCGAAGCCGGATTGTCCCAATTCACGCTCGCGCCATTG